>JAYUFH010000378.1:0-3903 GCA_043738765.1 Pseudomonadota bacterium
CCATTGCCCAATATGCCAACCTCCTCGAGTCGCAAATGCTCCACGGCAACGCCTGCCTGTTGCAGGAAATCCACTGTACCGTGGTCGAAACGCGCTGAAGGCGATCTTTCCGCAGTCACCAGAAGCACCGGCAAGCGAAGCAGGTTCTTGAACTGCGCCGCAGGGTCGGACTGCACCAGACAGTGCGACAGACCGGGTCGCGGCGCCACACGCGTCTCGAGGCGCAACTGCGAGGGAGTTGCCACCGTGGGCAGATACTCCATAGGACTGGCCGTGATGCCCCACGAGAGGGAACCCACTCCCGGTGCAACCTCGCTGAATGGAGGCCCGGCTGGCTCGATCGCCACGATAGCCTTGACCGCCTGGGGACGAGAATCCGCAACCAGCCACCCGAACGACCCACCCAGCGAATGCGTCAGTAGAATCGCAGGGCCGATTCGGTCCATCAAAGCACTGCCTGCCCGCTGCATCTCAAGCTCCGCGCTGGCGGTATCGGTAGATATCGGACCCTGACTGGGGTAAAACTGATCAACGATCTCGGAATCGGTCGTCAGCGGCCCCGGCCACTGGGACGACCCGCCATGCGACTCCGCAGTCAGTGCGCTTCCAAACAGCAACTCACCCACCTCCTTGAAGGTGGGTTGACCCGTGACCCTGCTGTCCGGTGTCGCGCCGCGCGCACGTCCGTGGCCGGGCCGATCAATAACATAGACAGAGTAGCCCTCCCGCACGAAAAATGTGGCCCACCCGGGGCGCCCATCCGGCGTAGCGAGGAAGTCGAGGCCCTGGCCGCCACCCCCATGCACCATGACAATCGGGTAGGGGTATCGAACATCGCGCGGGACTTGGTACTGCACAAACATGTGTCCGGCCGCGACCGTGCCCTGATCGGTCTCGCGACGCGTTCCACCTACCCAGAAATGGCCTTGCCTCGCAATGACGAGGTCGCCAGCCACCGCCACCCTAGAAGTCCAGGAACTGAGGCGGCAACCCGAGGTTTACCCGTCCGACGACAGCGGCAAACTCCTGCGACTGTTGAGCGACGTGCGTCCGGAATACCGCCACGTCGCTGACGTAGCGCGCGAGCTTCGCTCCCTTGCGCGCGTTCGCGCTCCCCGAAGTTCGAAACAGAAGATCAACGACCTCGCACGCAAGGCGACCAGCAGTCTGACACATGGCCATGAGTCTGACGTTTTCATCAAGGCTGAATGGAGTTCCGTGGCTCGCCCACCTTGAACAAAGATCCTTGTGTTGGCGGCACATCGCATAGAGCAAGGCCTCCGCGGCATCGGTAAGTGTGATCGCGTATCCGAAGTTGCGCTGGAAATCATGATGTGTCAGGCGCGGCACATGCGGCGGAAATATCGTATGTTGGGTTCTCATGAGTGCTTCGTATTCATCAAGAGCGGCACGCGCTGCGCCGACGATCGGTGCTGTAATGGACAGGCTGTAGGGCGCAAATGCCTGGCCGAGGTACATCGGATTGCCATGCAGACGGGTCCCAGGCGTGCCCTGGGAGAAATCCAAGCGAGTGTATTCAGCTTCGTACGGCGTCACGTGGTGCTCTGGAACGAAGACATGCGACAGTTTCACGCTGTTTGAACCACTCGCCCGGAGCCCGAGCACTCGATCTCCACCCCAATCATCCAGAACTTCATAGGCGCTGCGCGGCACAACGAAGTTGACGCTCTGCAGGTCGCCGTTGGTCGTCGGCACCAGGGTATTGCCAATGAAATGCGTTGAAAAAGGTACGCCGGACGCGTAGCGCCATATTCCGTCAACCTCATACCCCCCTGCAACCTTGATGCCGGCTCCGCTCGGCACCGCCCGGTGGGGCGCTATGAAGTGACCCGTTGGCCCAAATATCTCGCGCTGCGCAGCCTCGGGCCAGTGAGCGGCTATCGTGACGGCGTGACTGGATGCCAATCCCAGGCACCAGGCGACGCCCGGATGGCCGTGCCCGATCTCTATCTGCATTCTGGTGAATGTTTCGTAGTCGAATTCGTAGCCACCAAAATAGCGCGGCTGCAGTGCCCGGTAGAAACCTGCGCGCACAAAGTCCTCGTGCAAATCGGCCGAATACGTGCCTGCGGCGTCATTGACATCCTGCTGCGCGATCAGCTTCGGCCGCAGTGCCTTGGCACGGGCGATCAGCACCTCAGGAGTCAGATCAGGCTCGGGCGGGGCGATGGCTGGTGGCCGTGATTCCATCGATTGAGCCAGAGCGCGAGCGACCATAGAAACTATCCTTTAGGTTCTTACCGACCCAAGACTCGGCAAGGTGGGCCAGGCGGCGATCAGAGCACCCGGCTTTTACCTGCTCTTGCGTTCAGACCCAGTCTTCATACCGTTACCACGAGCGCTAGTATAGAAAGCGCTTGCCCGTAGACAGTAGCCCGAATTGGCAGAGGGTTCGTGGGCTACACCCGCAGGATGCCGGCTGCCATGGGCAAACCGATTCGTTCAGCCCCTATGCCCGCCATCGTCAGGCCGGGTAGAAGTTGCGCTCCACTTGCTGGCACAGACCGGGCCTGGGGAGACCGGGCCTGGGGAGTTGTAATGCACCACGGATTGGTCTATAGAACATATGGAAAAAGTGTGGGGCTTCACTGAGTGACCAAGGATTCTCAATTCTCCGACGTGCAGCAGCATGGCGATGCCCTCTCGGGCTGGCGCAACCGTTACTATCAACTAACTCCAGGGAAGATCGATTCGCGACTGACTGAGGTCGGGGTCGCAGGAATGCACGTATTCCGCGAAGTTTTTTCGCTCGAAGTGGCGCAGTACGGAACCGCCCCGCTCCGGTCAATCAGCTTCGCGCTGCCAAGTGCCGAAGATGCGGCGCCCAACGTGGGTGACGGACGAACGACAACCCGCGGCGTGTACGCCATCAGCGGCGGCGCCGAGTTTACGCTTCACGTAACGGGCGGCGGCGACACCCTGGTACTCGTCGTCAGTGAGGAGGAATGGCGCAACGCGGTGGAGACGGCGCAGCCGGCGCTATCGGCTCGACGTTACCCGGGCGGGCCGGTTCAGTACGACGCACAGGCATATCCGGATGCGGCCCGACGACTGCGGCGACAGTTCGACGCGGCACTCCGTAGTCCACTCATGTCTACGGCTCATCAGGCACACAAGGTCTTTCGTGATTCCATGTTGTGCGCACTGCTGGACCTGCGTCCGGGCGAGACGGAGAACCGCACGGAGTCTCTCAATCACTCGGTGCGGGCAGAGGTCGTGAGGCGGAGTCGCGATCTCGTACTCGGTGCCGAGGGAGAACCGGTCACCGTGCTGGACCTGTGCCGGGCATGCCGCCTCAGCCGACGGGCAATACAGGCCAGCTTTATTCGGGAGACCGGCGTGACGCCGCTCGTCTATATGCGCGCCCTTCGGTTGAATGAGGTGCGCGTCTTGTTGACTTCCTCGCCGCGCGAAGACTTGTCGATCGGTGTTGCAGCGGCGCGATTCGCGTTCTACCACCTTAGCCATTTCGCCACTGACTATCGCAATCTATTCGGCGAACTTCCCTCGGAGACCCTGCGGCAGCCAGGCAAGCCACGACACGCCGGGCATCGGCCAGTGCAGCCGCGAGCAGCGTAGGCAGTTCTACGCCGGTCCAGCCGGTGTCGCCGAACCTGCGTGACCCGGTGAACTACCAATTTTGGATATTGACGACATACGGTTACCCGTAGACTCCCCGCACGAAGTATTGGGCAGGCTACGAGGTGGCAATCAGTGAGCATACCTGTAATGGGCGCTATCGATCACACCGCCGTCAGAGAACCAATGCCCACTCAGCTGCAGGATTTTCGCAATGCGCTCGGAATGTTCGCAACCGGGGTGACCATCGTGACGGCGGGAAACCTGGCGACCAATCCCGTCGGCGTGACCGCCAACAGTTTC
>JAYUFH010000379.1:0-3902 GCA_043738765.1 Pseudomonadota bacterium
ATCTCCATAGGAAAATCCGCCGCACGCTGTGAATCCCTTAAAATCTTGCAGCGATATTCGGCCGGCGATGATATCACTCATATGCAGATCGATTGCCTCAAAGCCAGCACGATCAAACGCGGCGGCCATTTCTACCTGGCCATTGACACCCTGTTCGCGCAGGATAGCAATGCGCGGCCGCTTGCCAGCGCGAATAAATGGCGCAGCAATATCCTCGTTTAGGTCGAAACTCAACGCGACATGCATTCCCGCATCATTTGCGTCGAGGATACGATCGAATTCTTGTTGTGCACATTCTGGATTGTCGCGCAGCATTTGCATCTGATAACTGGTTTCTGACCAGACGCGTTGCAACTCGGAGCTTGCGTGGTCGTATATGATGCTGCCTTGACGCAGCAGACATATCTGATCATCGTCATTAAGCGTGCCAATAATGTGGAATTCGCTACGCAAATCTGCGGCAATAAAAGCGTCCATGACCGTGGCTGTGTCACTGCGTTTGACTTGCAGCACCGCACCCAGTTCTTCGTTAAACATCACGCCGAAGATACGCTCAGTATATTGTCCCGGCGCGATAAGCGGCTCCTCTTCGCCATGGCGCTCTACATCAATGCGGACCAAATCAGCGCCTGCCTCGTCGACATCGATGGTGAGACCGCAATGCCCCGCAAACGCCATCTCGCATAGCGTTGCGAACAATCCGCCATCCGAGCGATCATGATAGGCGAGGATTTTACCGGCTTGATTGAGCGTTTGCAGCGTATCGAAAAAAGCCTCGAGCCGAGCCGGATTTACCACATCTGGACAAGTGTTGCCCAGCTGTTTATAAACTTGCGCCAGCGCGGAGCCGCCCAAGCGGCTGCGACCAGCACCCAGATCAATCAGGATCAAATCGGTTTCACCTAGATCGGTACGCAATTGTGGTGTGAGCGTTTTGCGTGTGTCTGGCGTGTGCGCGAAGGCAGTGATAATAAGTGATAGCGGAGCGGTCACCGCTTTGTTAACACCATTTTCGTCCCATACCGTCTTCATCGACATCGAATCTTTGCCAACCGGAATACTTATCCCAAGTTGCGGGCAGAGTTCCATGCCAACTGCTCGGACTGCATCATACAGCGCCGCGTCCTCTCCGGGGTGGCCCGCGGGGGCCATCCAATTGGCAGAAAGTTTGATGTCCCCGAGTTGATTGATGCGCGCCGCAGCGATATTGGTGATCGCTTCACCTACCGCCATGCGCGCCGCTGCGGCGGGATTGATAAGCGCCAATGGGGTGCGTTCGCCCATCGCAAACGCTTCGCCGAGATGCGTGTGATATCCCATCAGCGTCACCGCCACGTCCGCCACCGGAACCTGCCATGGCCCCACCATCTGATCGCGGCACACGAGACCGCCGACGCTGCGATCGCCGATGGTGATGAGAAAATTTTTGCTCGCCACGGTAGGCTGGCGCAGGACGCGATAGGCGGCGTCGCGCAGGTCAATATCATTGGTCTTGAACTTCGGCAGCTTGCGCTTCACATGGCGCACGTCGCGGGTCATGCGCGGCGGTTTGCCCAGCAGCACAGACAACTCCATGTCGATGGGGCGGGCGCGGCGCGCATGGGTCTCCGGCGGTGTCGCGTCCTGCGGTTCAGGCGCGGCGAAATAGCTGTCCTCAACCCGCAGGCGTTTTTGTGCCGTGGCCTGGCCGATCACCGCATAGGGGCAGCGTTCCCGTTCACACAATGCGCGGAACAGTGCCAGATGGGCGTCGTCCACCGCCATGACGTAACGCTCCTGGGATTCATTGCACCAGATCTGCATGGGTGACATGGAGGACTGATCGTTCGGCACCGCGCGTAATTCGAAGGTGCCACCGAGGCCGGCATCGTTGATGATCTCGGGCACGGCATTGGACAGGCCACCGGCGCCGACGTCGTGGATGGACAATATCGGACTGTCGTCCCCCAGGGCCCAGCATTGGTCGATGACCTCCTGACAGCGGCGCTGCATTTCCGGGTTGCCGCGCTGCACCGAGGCAAAATCCAGATCCGCGCTACGGGTACCGGTGGCGACGCTGGACGCGGCACCGCCACCGAGACCGATGAGCATGGCCGGACCCCCGAGCACGACAATACTGGCGCCCGCGGGTATAGCCTGTTTGTGCACGTCCGTGGCGCGGATGTTGCCGAGGCCGCCGGCCAGCATGATGGGCTTGTGATAACCGCGCACCTCGCCGTCCACAATCTCCTCGTACACGCGAAAATAACCGCCGATGTTGGGACGGCCGAATTCATTATTGAAGGCGGCGGCCCCCAGGGGTCCGTCGAGCATGATCTCCAGGGCGCTGGCGATGCGTGCCGGCTTGCCGTGGTCGGTCTCCCACGGTTGCTCGCCGCCGGGTATGCGCAGGTTGGACACGGAGAACCCGCAAATACCGGCCTTGGGTTTGGAGCCGCGCCCGGTGGCGCCCTCGTCGCGGATCTCGCCGCCGCTGCCAGTGGCGGCGCCGGGGAAAGGTGAAATAGCCGTCGGGTGATTGTGCGTCTCCACCTTCATGAGGATGTGGGTGTCCTCCTCGTGATAGGCGTACTGGTGGCTATGGGCGTCGGGATAGAAACGCGCGCCGCGACCTCCCTCGATCACCGACGAGTTATCCTTGTAGGCCACGACGGTGCCACGGGGATTGAGTTCGTGAGTGTTGCGGATCATGGAGAACAACGAGCGCTCGCGCCGCTTGCCGTCGATGACCCAGTCGGCGTTGAAGATCTTGTGGCGGCAGTGTTCCGAATTGGCCTGGGCGAACATCATCAGCTCTACGTCCGTCGGGTTACGCCCGAGACGGGTGTAGTTGTCCACCAGATAGTCGATCTCATCCACCGACAGCGCCATGCCTAAAGCACGGTTGGCGTCTTGCAGCGCGCCCGCACCGCCGCCCAGCACATCCACCAGGGTGAGGGTTGCCGGCAGGTTGTCCTCGAACAGGGCGGTGGCCTGTTCAAATTCGTCCAGCACGCTCTCGGTCATGCGATCGTGAATCAACGGCAGCAGCGCCGCGCGCAGCGCTGGGTTCAACGCATCGCCGGCGTGGGTGCGTACGTGCCAGGCGACACCACGCTCCAGACACCGCACCCAGGACAGACCGCAATGGCGCGCAATGTCCGTGGCCTTGGTGGACCAGGGGGATATCGTGCCGATGCGCGGCACCACCAGTAACAACTCACCCTGCGCCTGTTCCGATGGCAAAGCCGGGCCGTAGGTCAGGATGCGCTGCAGCACCTGCAGGTCATCCTGACCCGGTTGCGCGGTGATGCCGGCAAAATGCCAGTACTCCGCATAGACCTGGGCGATGTCGGGGGTGAGGGTTTGCAGTTTTTGCGTCAGGCGCGCGTGGCGGAAGGGCGACAGCGCGGGGGAACCGCGCAGCTTGATCACCAGCACCGGTTGATCCGTGGCCGCTATGGGCGTTGATGGGTTTATACCGCTGTGCATAACGCTTTACCTTACCTGCATCGGTGTCGTTGGTGGATTCGCTGCGCTTAATCCACCAAATCAGCTACAGAGCGCCTTCCGCACCCTGCCTCAACGCAACTCACGCCACGCCAGGCCCTGCTCCTGGTCGGCGATCTGCACCCAGGAATCGTCGCAACCGAGCGCCCCGCTCAAGGCCGCGCGCGCCAGATAGGGCGTGTTGTTTTTCTCACTCAGGTGCGCCGCCACCAGATGTTGCAGACGCGAGTTATCCAGCCGTGCCAGCAACTGCGCCGAAGCATCGTTATCCAAATGACCCAGGGGGCCACCGACCCGCTCTTTCAAGGACGCTGGATACTCGCCGCCGAACAACATATCGCGATCGTGATTGCACTCCAGCAGCAGGCCGTGGCAACCGCTTAAGCTGTCCTCGATATGACGCGTTGAGGAAC
>JAYUFH010000380.1:0-10310 GCA_043738765.1 Pseudomonadota bacterium
TGATGTAGTGTGGACAAGAGCTTAGGGGATGTCGCTTGGCTTATGCCGCAGTTTTGACGCCTTTAGCTACCGCATTTATGCGGTCAATTTATAGTTAGGGCTCGCGACTACTATGGGCGCTGCAGGTTGGATTGGCGCGCTTATTCCGGTGTTCGGGATTTCGGGTGTGATAGTTGGCACATACGTAGCGCACGGAGCCGGTTCACCACGATTCCGTCGAACGCTTGGCCTTTGCTATCTCGGCGCTTTGGGTCTAAGCGCTGCCGGCTTCGTAGAAACTCTCCGCAACACGCACGGTGATGCCGAAGTGTTCGGGCCATGGCTGCTCGCGTTTAGTGTCGTCGTTGTATCTGGCTTTCTAATGCCGACCGTCGCAAATCGAATAGTGCGTAGAGGCAAGGTCAAATGACGCGATCCCTAACAACCGCATGGAGCGCACGCGTGAACGATAAACTACCAAGCTCAGACATCAGCGCGCGCGGCGCTCATGCGGAGCGTTAGTCGGCAGTTTGTAGCGATCTTCACCGCTTGACGTCACGAATAACCGTAGCTACAATAAGTCGATGCGCATCACTTGCGATCATGCAAAGCGCGAGTGGACGCTACGAGTCCGCGGTCTCGACATGCTTCGAGCTAAGGAGACCTTTGCGGGGCTGCACCTGACGCGTGACGACGACCGATATAACTACGGCGAGCCGCGCCTCATTACGGTCGGGTGGCTAGACGCAAGGCTTGTGGTATTTGTGTGGACGCCACGTGGTAGGGCGCGACGCATCATCAGCATGAGGAATTGCCATGAAAGGGAAGCGAAGCGGCTCAGGCCGTACCTTGAACCGCAAGAGTGACGACGCACCGGAGCTCACAGCGAAGTGGGCAGCCGATGCGGATCACTATCGTGGCTCGAAACTCATCCGCCGTGGCCGGCCCAAACTGGAGAGTCCACGCAGGCTATTGTCCTTACGTTTGCCCCCGGATGTTATCGCCAGCTGGAAAGCGAGTGGTCCTGGGTGGCAAACGCGAATGGCCACTGTACTAGAGAAGTCAATTCGCACAACCAGGCGGACTGCCGGCTAACAACCGCATCGAGCTCACGCGTGAACGATAAAGTGCAAGCTCTGGCGTGGGTGCCCGCGGCGCTCATGTAGAGCGTTAGGTTCCCTTGCGGTGCGTCCTGCGCAGACTGCACCTATGAGTCCCACCATGTTCCGAGACGGGGCTTCCGATTGTACTTTTTCTCCCGTGAAGAGTCGCGAATGCACGTCCATGTGCAGTGCCCTGACGGTGAGGCAAAGTTCTGGCTTGAGCCAGCCGTCGCTCAGGCGCAGAATCACGGCTTAAGTGAGCAGCAACTGCGCACGGCCAAATCTTTAATAGAGGCACATGCTGGTGAAATCCGCAGCGCTTGGAAAAAACACTTCGGGGGCTGAAGTCCTCAACGTTTCTCCGCACGGCTTCTGGCTGTTGGTGGCGGCCGAGGAACTGTTCGTCCCCTTCGATCAGTTTCCTTGGTTTCGGGATGTCACAATTGCCCAAATCTCAAAGGTCGATCTGCCGTCGCCGAACCACCTTTACTGGCCCGAATTAGACGTTGACCTGGCAGTTGAGTCCATTCGCCATCCGGAGCAATTCCCGCTTGTTTCTCGTGCGGGCACCTAACAACGCGTTCGAGCGGTCCGTGATGCGTCGTCGTGTGCGGGTCGCGAGCGCCCTGGTACATTGTGCGCCCGCGGCGTGCGTCATGCGTCGGCGTGCGGCAGCTCAACGCGAGCGTTAGCTGGCCCTGTAGCTCCTCGTAATGATCGCGGCCAACTCACGGCTTGACGTACCGAGTGCCAGTAGCGACCTCACCAGCAAATCAAGAGACACGGTTGGGTCGCCAGCTTCCATCTTTGCAACGCGCGACTGACTTGAGCGCAGCGTTTGCGCCAGCTCGGTTTGCGTCACGCCGCGCGAGCTCCTGCGGGATTTCAAGCCATCGGCAAGCTTCAGGCGCAGATCGATATAGGCCTCTTCAGAAGCGGAAAGCCCCAAGAAGTCCTTGGCATCTCCGACCTTCCAGCCTTTCGAGGCCAGCTTCCGTTGTTTACTTTCCCGCATGGTCATACTCCTTCAGACGTCCCCGCGACGTATCCAACACTTCCTTTTGTGTCTGCTGGGTCTTCTTCGCAAAGACCTCCGCAATCACGATGGCATCGGAATCAATGCGATATATGATCCGCCAAGTGAAATCTACATCGACAATGCGCAGCTCATGGCATCGCGGCCCAATGGCGCGCATCGGCCGCGAGTGCGGCATGGACAGTAATTCGCCGCGCTGCAGCCTGCGCAGCAAAAACTGGCCTCCACCCTGGCCGCTGCCGAGAACGGCGGGGACTTGACCTCACCATGCAGCCACGCCAACGGCTTGCGCTTTGGACTCACGCCAGACAGTGTATGTCAGAACGGACATATCGTCAATGGGCCGCCTAACTACGCGTTCGAGCGGTCCGTCACGCGACAGTGCGTGCGCGCCGCGAGCGCCAAAGTATATTGTGCGCCCGCGGCGCGCGGTCGGCCTCAGTGCGCGGCCGCTCAACGTGAGCGTTAGGTTCCTTTTCTGCCTGGCCGCTAGGCTCTGTTGCCTTCGTTCGTTGTTGTAGTTACAATAACCCCGTGCGCATTACCTTCGACCAGGCCAAGCGCGATAGGACCCTGGCGACCCGCGGGCTAGCGATTGAGGATGCCGCCTTGGTTTTTGAAGGCACTACCCTAGTGGTTGAGGACAACCGCACGGATTACGGAAAGACTCGCGTAATTTGTTACGGCTACCTGGTAGGTCGGATAGTAGTGATCGGTTATACCCAACGCGATCAGGATCGACACGTATTTAGCATGAGGAAAGCCAATGCCCGTGAAAAAGCGCGTATCGCGCCGCTCCTTAAAATCTAACCTGTCGCGGGTCGACGTCCATGTTGTGAGGGCCAAGGAATACGTCGAACTGCCGCAGGCCACGGAAGAGATGCTGAACCGGGCGGTGGTGAAAAAGGGAGGTCGCCCCATCTCCTCCAACCCTCGTAGACTCATCACCATTCGTCTTCCTGCTGATGTGTTGGCGCGCTGGAAATCCACTGGCCCAGGTTGGCAGACGCGTATGGCTGATCGATTGAGCAGGGCGCGGTAGCGGAACCTAACAACGAGTGCACGCGTGAACGATAAAGTCAAGCTCTAGCATGGGTGCCCGCGGCGCTCAGGCGCATCGTCAGCTGGCTCTTAATGTTGGCGGGTTGATTTGACCTCAGTGCACATTAAACTTCAAGAAGCACAGTGTTCGGTTTGCGGACGCTGCGCTCTCGCTTGAGGATCCACTGGGGCTGTCGACCCCTGACTCGGACACTTCGGGCGAACCGCGGTTGATCTTTCTTGGTGCTGATCCAGCCGGGCGTGTTCTGGTGACGGGGTACACGTTGCGCAAGGCGAGTCGCGCTGAGCGACACGCATACGAGGCAAAACCATGAGGAAGGAATACGACTTTTCAAAGGCAAAGCGTGGCCCGGCCGTTGCGGCTGCGAAGGGCAAGGCCAGCTAACTGCGCGTTCGAGCGGACCGTGAATGCGTCGTTTAGGCCGCCCGCCAGGCGCGTGTGAACACTTTGCGCCTGCGGGCGCCAGGCCAGCCGCAGCGCGCGGCTGCTCAACGCGGGGGGACTCCATGCAGAACCGCAAAGGCTCGCTATTCTTCGCACTCTACGTCGCTTGTGCCGCCACCTTCGTGTGGGCCACCAGCCTGGGGTTACCTGACCTGGTTGCATCGCACTTCGGAGCCGCTGGCGCTGCCAATGGATTCATGACGCGCACCTTCTACATGCTGTTCATGGTGGCGTTTGTCATTGGGCTTCCCGCTCTGATGGTTTTCGTGACCTGGCATGCGGTTGGGAATGCCCGGGCGCGTCTGAGTCTGCCGAACCGCAACTATTGGCTGGCGCCGGAACGGCGCGCCGAGACCATTGCCCTTTTGCGGGTCGGTATCCTATGTTTTGGCGCCCTGCTCGTCACATTTCTTTGCTACGCACACGGCCTCGTGGTGCTTGCCAATGAGGCTCAGCCGGTTCACCTGGCACAGTCCTGGTTCATCGGTGGATTGGTGGTCTACTTCGTCGTATTGTTCGTCGGTGTCCGGAGTTTTCTCGGTCGCTTTCGCCGCAGCGTCTGATCCGGCGGTCGAGCGGGCTCGATGAGGTGAGTGGTGATGGGGAGTTCGGCGCGGATCTCGGATTCCGACACCTGCTTGATGAGCATACCGATATGCCCGGGAAAATGGCCGATGCCGAGGCGGTCCAGCTGACCGGGCGAGAGCATGGCAATCCTCTTGAGCTACGCTTGCGGTGAGCGCACGACTTCGCTGCGCTCGGAAGCCCCAACCCCTTCGGCTGCGAGGGCATCGTTCACACTCTGTCGCTCGCGCGCCTCGCGGTGCTGACTCGCTTTGAACTTGCCCTCCCATCGCGTCATCGCAATTTCAAAGGGCACAATTGCGCGCAATTGCGCGTCGATGTAGTCCCGCGGTGCGTCGGACACTGCCCATGGTGCGGCGCGCGCGGTTTCCTGCCGGGTGGTAAGTTCAAAGACCTGCCTTAACCCCTCCGTCACATCGCCCGCGCGAAATTGAATCGTGCCGTGGACATGCACGACCGAGTAGTTCCAGGTCGGCACCACCTTGCCGTGCTCCTGCTTGGCCGGATACCAGGACGGCGTGATGTAGTGGTTCGCGCCGCCGAATATCACCAGTACCGGCGCAGCGGGCGCGATAGAGCGCCACAGGGGATTGGCCCGGGCCAGGTGCCCCTGCAGGAGACCTGGTGTGTCAGCACTCGGTTTCCACAGCATGGGAATGTGATTGGCGATCAGTCCTTCGCTGCTCATCGCCACCAGCGCCCCTAATGGATGCTGCGCAATGAAGGCTTGCAGCACCTCAGCGCGCGTTTCTCGAAATTGGTTCGGGTTGTACACAGGGGACTCCTCGATCCGTTCAACTCAGAAGAAGATTCCTGACGGTGGTGGGTGCAATGCGAGCCCTAGACAATAAAGGGGATCAGCGCCCAGGTGTACCGGCGGTAGTCGGTGTAGGCCGATCCGAACGACTCCGCCAGCCAGCGCTCTTCGAGTCGCCATTTGCGCCATAGCGCGGCGATCACGAGACCTACGGCAAGCACACCGCGCCATTCTCCGCGTGCTACGGCGGAACCGAGGAAGGCCAACACCAGCCCTGTGTAGATCGGATGGCGGATCCAGCGGTACGGCCCGGTCCGAATGATCTCGTGGTGCTGTTTGAGCGTGACCGATCCGCTCCAGTTGCCGCCCAGCACGATCCGCGCCCACACCGAGAACAGCAGACCCAACATCACCAGTGTCACACCTACCCCATACGATTCCCAGCTCTGGGAAATCCATCGCTCTCCCAGCCAGCCCGGTACCGATTTCAGACCCAACAGAACACCGGCCACTATCAGCGGCACAAAATGCGCCGCGCGGGACAGGACGGACTCCTGGCGCACCGCGCGCTTGACGCCGTAGGAAGCCTGCCACCAGTACAGGCCCCAGATCAGCCACAAGCCCGGAATCAGCCAATCGGCAAAATCAATCATACCGCTCCCACCCTGTTACCGTTCGCGCACCAGCTTACGCGAGAATGTTCTCATTCAGTTGGCGGGGTGTTAAATGGTGCGATTCGCGTATGATTCAGTGATGCTTCGTGCGCATTTCCGGTAGTCAGGCCTCGCCCACTGGACCGCCACCGAATGAACGGCGTGAAACAGCTGGCATGATGTTCGCGATCAAAGCCGAGGTGCGCGTTCGGCGGGCGAAGACGTTCGCGTTCATCGCACAGAAGACCATGTATGAAGGCAAGCACATCGCCGCGGCGCCTGGGGCGGGTCGAGCTCAAACGCTTCAAATTCTACCGTCAGGCAACGAACAAAATCGTCGGCATCTCAGATGAAGCGGCCGCGTTCCTGCGCGGATTCCTTGAACGCCACCGATCTGGCGAGTTGCTGGAGAAACCATGGGATTAACTCTTTACTACCACCCCTTGGCTTGCTTCTGTCACAAGGTTCTCATCGCCTTGTATGAACACGATATGGCGTTTGAAGCACGAATCATCAATCCTGGTGAGGCCGGCGACAGATCGGAGCTGCAGGCTCTCTGGGCGTTGTGCAAATTTCCGGCAATAGCGTCATTCCGGCGCGGTTTCGCTGAATGACACGCGTCCGGGTCGAGGGCTTTGTTATTTCGCTGGATGGCTACGGAGCCGGCCCGAATCAGGGCCTCGATAATCCGCTCGGCGTGGGCGGGACAGATCTGCATCCGTGAGCATTCCCGACACGCACCTTCCAGCGGGCCCTGTTTGGGGTCGATCGCGGCACCACGGAGATTGATGACGACTTTGCCGCACGAGGATTCTCCAACATTGGCGCGTGGATTCTCGGCCGGAACATGTTCGGGCCGGTTCGTGGCCCGTGGCCCGTGGCCTGACATGAGCTGGAAAGGTTGGTGGGGTGACAATCCTCCCTGCCACGTTCCAGTCTTCATCCTGACTCATCACACGCGCCCGCCCATCGCGATGGAAGGTGACACGACATTCCACTTTGTCACTACCGGAATTAACGACGCTCTGGAGCAGGCGCGAAACGCGGCCAAGGGGATGGACGTGCGCATCGGCGGTGGCCCCAACACCATTCAACAGACCCTGCGTGCAGGCCTGATTGACGCGCTGCACCTGGCCATCGCACCAGTACTGCTGGGAGAAGGTGAGCGACTGCTCGATGGACTCGACATGCGGGCGTTGGGATATGAGTGCACCCAGCACGTGGCCTCGGAGCAGGCCACTCATGTCATACTCGAGCGTCGGAGTCGCCGTGACGGCAGCGATATCATTTAGGCCATACTCGGCGTTGGACAGGGAAGCCTGCCTTGTTCTCTTCGATGCCAACTGTCCGCAGTTCTTTGCAGCAAATGAACGTGGTGACTATGCAGCGTTTCTTGACCACGACCCGCGGGGCTACGAAGTTGCTCTGGCTGCCAGTCGCGTTGTGGGGGCGTATGGATTGACGATCGAACTCACAGGCAACCACCGATTGAACTGGATACTTGTGGATCCCAATGTCCGGGGTCTGGGAATAGGCTCAACAATGATGAGCCGTGTAGTTGCCCAGGCGAGTGTGCTGGGCCTCAAGCGTATAGCGATTGCGGCCAGCCAGCTTTCCGCGCCATTCTTTGCGAGGTTCGGAGCGATTATGGTCACTGAAACGGAGCACGGGTGGGGGCCGGGAATGCATCGCCATGACATGGAGCTGGTCTTGTGATGTCTACACCTCAGGGTTCCAAGCCGCAAATGACGCCTGACAATCAAGGGGGGCGTCAGGCTTGTGTATGCCGAGTGTCGTAATTCGTGACGCGGCGCCGGGCGACTTCGAGACTATCTGCTCGTTGAATCTCGCGTCGGTTCGACATACAAGCCCAATGGACAGGGAGCGCTTGATCGCTCTTGACGACCTTTCCTGCTTTCACAAGGTTGGCTGTGTAGAGAATCAGGTTGCCGCATTTCTTCTGGCGATATGCAATGACGCTCCATATGAGAACAGCAACTTTGATTGGTTTGCTCGCAGGTACCCACGCTTTATGTACATCGACCGCATTGTTGTGTCGTCTGACTTTCGAGGCCTAAGCCTGGGGTCCCTGCTGTACGAGGAGTTGTTCCGATGTGCCCGACACAGCGGCATCCCGCTGGTAACGTGCGAATACAATATTGTGCCACCCAACGAACCATCACGACTGTTTCATGAGAAGTTTGGATTCAAAGAGCAGGGGACTCAGTGGCTGGCCAATGGGACGAAGAGGGTTTCACTGCAGGCGGCAGAGACCGGACAGGAGAACTCATGCTGATCTGCGGGCGCTGTCATTGCGGAAACATTTCCTTCCGGCTTGCCTGGCGGCCCGAGCCGATGGAAATTCCCGCCAGGGGTTGCAGCTGCTCTTTCTGCGCCAAGCACGGGGGTGTGTGGACCTCCTGCCCGGCCGGCACGCTCGAGGTCAGCGTGGTGGAACCCGAGCGCGTGTCGGTGTATGCCTTCGGAACGAAGACCGCGGAGTTCCACGTGTGCACCCGATGCGGCATCGTACCCGTGGTCACCAGTCGGATCGATGGCCGCCTGTACGCTGTGGTCAGCGTCAACGCATTCGAGAACATTGCCCCGTCGCTGCAGCGGCGGGTAGCCGCGTCATACGACGGGGAGATGGCAGCGGATCGCCTTGCCCGACGAGCGCACAACTGGATCGGCGATGTCAGCTTCGTTCAGGGCGGCGCCCGACAGTTACCAGAATAGATCGGCGACGACGTCGAGTACCTCGCCATTCTCCATGTCGATGAGCAACACGTCGTTGCCGACGCGTACCCATGCGGTAGCGTAGGACGGGGCATATAAATCATAGTTGTAGTAATCATCGAGCACATAGCGGGCGCTGTAATAGGGCAGCGGCAATCGATCTCCGCATGCCCACAGGCGCGTTGTGTAGCCCCAGGGCGCACTGTAGTAGCCGATGGTAAATCGCTGCCGGGCGTAGTAGCGGTTGTCGTAGAAACTGAAATGATCCCCGCGGTAGCGATCGTACCAATCCCGATCGTGGTGCCAGCTGTGACCCCGCTCATCGCGCCAATCGTCGCGGTCACGAGCCCAGTCGGCGTTGCGATAGCCCTCGCGCCCATCGCGGTAGTCTTCGCCATAGCCCGGGCGCGGGTAGCGGCGCTCGCGCCGATCGTCGCCGCGTCGGTCACTTTGTAACGGGCGATCGGCATTTCTCCACTGAGCAGCTGGCGGTGCATAGGTCTGTCCACGCGCCGGCTCGCGATTTGGCTGCACACCTGCATAGTCACGGTACCGTGAAGCGGCTTCCGGGCGCTGCGAGTAGGTACCGCTGGCGGGACCGCCGTAGTTGCCCCGCTCGCGAGGCTGACCATGTTGGCGATTGCCGTCCGCTCCATCGCGACCGTAGCGAGCACCTGGAGCCGGTTGATAGCGGGACGCACGCGATGGCGGCTCGGCGAACGCGGCCGAGGCGGCCAACACGGACACTATGAACATAAGAGGTAGCGACTGTTGCATCGTGATCTCCTCAAGCGGAACCCAGTGGACCTCACTGGGAGACAGTATCGCCGTGGTTTCCTGACTGCAGGCTGAATGGCCATGCAGCCCGTCTATAGCCGCCAGCGTTGGCTGGCGGTGGGGCCTTATAATTGCGCGTGGCGCTCACGCGGGCTTTAGTCGCTACCAGAGAGAGTATTCGCTGCTTACGCTCATGTTCGAGACCGTTGCAGAAGTTGAGTCCTTCATGCAGGACTTCGAGGCGTGTCGATTGCCGAAAGTGCGCTGGACACACTCTGCGCATCTGGTGGCCGGATTCTACTACCTGTCCCGACACGATATGGCGCAGGCTCTTGATACCATCCGCAGTCGCATTCGCAACCATAACGAGTCGGTGGGTACAGCCAATACCGACAGCAGTGGCTACCACGAAACCATCACGCGTTTGTACATGGCAGCAATAGCTGCTCATATTGTGCTACATAAAGCCCTGCCATTTGAGCGCTCGCTCTCCATCCTGCTGGCCTCGCCACTGGCAACAAGCGATTGGCCCCTGAGGTATTACACTCGAGAGCGCCTGTTCACAGCGCACGCGCGATGCAACTGGGTGGAGCCCGATCTTTTTTCCAAAGGAGATTTTCCATGACAAGAACCATTCTGATCACCGGCGCAACCGGAAATGTTTCATCGGGCATCATTGCCCAGCTCAAGGGCTCCGCACATCGCGTGTGGGCACTGGTGCGTAACCCTGAGAAGGCTGAAGAGCTCAAGCGACAGGGCGTCGAACTTCGAGTCGGCGATCTGGAGAAGCCGTGGACGCTCGCTCCGGCCTTCGCTGGCGCGGACACCGTGTGGATTCTGGCCCCGCCAGGGCCGCGCGCGCCCGAGCAGTGCTCAAACGCGCTGTGGGCGGCGAAGCAGGCGGGTGCCAGCCACGTCGTCCGCCTGTCGGCCTTCGGGGCTTCGCATACTGCGCCAACAATCAACAGCCGCCTGCATGCGCTCTCCGATGCGGAGTTGGTTGCCTCAGGCTTGCCGTTCACCATTCTGAAGCCGCACTACTTCATGCAGAACCTGCTGATGGCGGCGCAGAGTGTCGCCCAACAGGGTGCCATGTACCTGGCGCTCGCGGATGGCAGGATGGGGATCATCGACTCGCGCGATATCAGCGATTTCGCAGCGCAGGTGCTCACCGGCA
>JAYUFH010000381.1:0-1432 GCA_043738765.1 Pseudomonadota bacterium
GTTGTCTTTAAAGTTTTGCGGCGCGTCCCATTTCGCTATTCAACTTGTACTGGCCACTACTCACCTTGATGGGCATCGGCTTGATAGTAACCCAGCCGCTCGGACAAACGCCGGCCGGCCTCCAATACCAGTGGAATCCAAGCATCTCTGCGACGCTCAATCGGTGCCGACACCGACAGCCCGGCGACGACGCCGCCGTTGCTGTCGCGCACCAACACACCGATGCAGCCTACACCTGGCTCCGCCTCCTCGTCATCCAAGGCATAACCACGGCGGACCGATGTGTCTGCGTCCTGCAGCAAGGCCTCCACATTGGCGCGGGTGTTCACGGTATACGCCGGCAGCCCAGTGCGACGCGCGTAGTCGCGGCAGGCCTGCTCGCCCAGCTCCCCCAGCATCAATTTCCCCACGGCGGTCACATGCAATGGCGCGTGTCCGCCGATGACCTGTTCAACCCGTATCACGCGGGTGGTGGTGGCGCGTTCGATATACACGACCTCGTCTCCCTGTCGCACCGTCAGGTTGATGCTCTCACCCAGCTCGTTGCGTAACCACTCCATAACTTCCTTGGCCTGGGGACGCAGGTCACCGCGGGCACTGACGCGACCCCCCAGGTACAACAACTTTGCCCCCAGCCCATATTGCCCCGCTGCGTTGCGCTCGACATAGCCGAGCCCAGTAAGGGACGCGAGGATGCGAAAGGCCGTCGACGGGTGCAGGCCAGTGTCGGCGGACAGGACCTTGAGGCTCGCCGGTTCGTCGTAGCGGGCGATGGCGTCCAGCAGACGTCCCATGCGCTCGATCACTTGTATGGGAGGTGTCGGGTTAGCCATCTTGCTCCATCTTATTCCGTATCGTGAAAACGATTATGTATTGTGAAATAATACACGCATGGGCTATGGTAGCGCAAAGCATGATTACTTTTACGGTTACGCCACTGGAATGCCTTTAGGAGAGCACGCAATGAGCACCCGACCAGCCACCACCCAACCCACGATACCTGATTTTTGTGAGGGAATTCAGTATCTTGGAGAACCTTGGCCGGAGTTCGATAAGTATGCAGGCAAACCCCTCATCGCCCCAGGTGCGGGCCGTATCGACAACGCCGCGGCCCCGGGTGCGGCTTATCAGACCCTCCTGGCCGCCGATGCCCTGCGCTACCTTACCCTGCAGGTGTGCGGTGCCAAGAGTTCCGGTCACCCCGGTGGTTTTGCCAGCAGCGCCGAGGCCTACGCATCCCTGGTGATGCTGGGCCATACCAATATCGTCACGGAGGTGGGTCACCACGCCCCGGGTTTCTACAGCGCCCTGTTCCTCGATACCTCGTTGGAGGAAATGGGCATCCGCACCGTGGCGGACATGCGCGCGCGTTTTCGCGAGCGCCATGGCCTGCTCGGTCACTTGTCCGGCGCCATCCCCGGAATCCTGTCCC
>JAYUFH010000382.1:0-1429 GCA_043738765.1 Pseudomonadota bacterium
ACATCTGGATCATGCCGAGCACCGTACCGAGCAGTCCCAGAAAGGGCGCAATGGCCGCGATGGTGCCCAAGGCGTTGAGATAGCGTTCCAGCTCCGGTACCACATGGCGGCCGGCGTCTTCCACCGCTTCCTTAATAATGACCCGTGGGTGATGACGATTCACCAGACCCGCCGCCAACACCTGTCCCATGGGCGAGCCTTCGCGCAACAACAGCAGTTGGTTGGCATCGAACTGCTTGCGTTCCAGCAGTTGCTGCACCTGGGTGAGTAATTCGGCGGGGATGACAAACTTCGTTTGCAGTGTCCAGAGGCGCTCACCGATGATGGCCAGGGCCGCGATGGAGCACAAGATCAAGGGCACCATGACCCAGCCACCGGCTTTTACTAATTCGAACACGTCTTGTCTACCTTGGAGTCGGAAAGATGGGGGGTCCGATGATTCGGCGTCGGGTGATTCAAAGTGTGCATAATCTATCAGACACGCGGCCGGGCATAAAGCCTGGATCGACTGAATCGCTGAACCAATAGCGCCGGTGTTCCTGGCGGTAGGTGGAGACCGTCCTGCCCTCCGGACCGAAATGGATTTCCACTGCCCCGTGCCGCGGGGAATCGTACAGGCGTCCGGTGAGCCGTTCATAGCGCGCCAGCACCGTCGGGTGCGGATGATGATAGCGGTTACGATAACCCACGGGAAACACCACGATTTGTGGCTGCACACGGGCCAGAAATTCCGCCGTGGACGAGGTCTTGCTACCATGATGAGGGGCCACCAGCACATCCGATCGCAGCGCCTCGGGATGGTTCTCGACTAACATGGCCTCTGCCCCGCGTTCGATATCGCCTGGCAGGAGCAGGCTGCCATAGGGACCCTGGATATGCAGCACACAGCTGCTGTTATTGTGTTCAATCCCGCGGTCCGGCGGGTGGATGAGGGAAAACTGCACCCCGTCCCAGGTCCATGTCTGTGGCGCGATGCAGGCCTCCGCTCCCGCTAACCGCTGCGGTACGCTGGTCATCACGTTGCCCACGGGTATCTCCTCTCGCAGGGACGCCGCTCCGCCTATGTGATCATTGTCCCCGTGACTCACCACCAGCCTATCCACGTAACCTACCCCCCTCTGGCGCAGATAGGGCACCACCACCGCCCGCCCGGCATCAAACTGAGGACTGAACCAAGGGCCGGTGTCATAGACCAGGGTGTGGTGCCGGGTGCGCACCACGGCAGCCAGTCCTTGGCCCACGTCCAGGAGGGCAAACTCCACCACCCCCACCGCCAGTGGCGGTGGATGTGCCAAAAACATTGGCAGCAACCAGACTGCCCCGAACCATCGCCCTGGCCAGCCCCGAGGCGCTAACAACAGCAGCACCCCCACCGCCGCCGCACCCAAGGTCCAGGGCAACGGCGCGTGCTGGGCCCACACCGAGTGCG
>JAYUFH010000383.1:0-1424 GCA_043738765.1 Pseudomonadota bacterium
AGATGTGGCGATCAATCGAAAGGTCAGCGCCACCTTCAGCGAGGAGATGAATAGTTCGACACTCACGCCGGCAAGTTTCACGCTGGCGGGCCCCGGCGCCACACCGGTTTCAGGTACGGTGACCTACCTTAGCGGAACGGCGGTTTTTACACCCACGCGCGCGTTTGCATCGAATACGGCGTATACCGCGACGATCACCACAGGTGTTATGGACCTGGTAGGCAACGCATCGCTGGCAAATGTGACATGGAGTTTCACCACCGGCGCAACGGCGGATACTACTGCACCGGTCGCCATTTCCACCAACCCCGTGAGCGCCGAGACAAGTGTAGCGATCAGCAGAACCATCAACATCACCTTCAGCGAACCGATGGACCCGGCAACTATTACCACTGCGAACTTTACGGTAGCAGGGCCTGGTACTCTCCCCGTGGTAGGGACAGTGGCCTTTGACGCTATCAACAACACGGCGACTTTTACACGAATACTGCATCTCACGACACCCGTGGATTTCCATCCCACGCCAGTGAGCTATCTCGATGCCAACACCACCTATACCGCCACCCTCACCACCCGGGCCAAGGATATGGCGGGCAATGCACTGGCAAACAATCTGGTGTGGAGCTTCATCACTGCGCCGTAGAACTTGCCAGAGGTTCTGGACTGCGCCAAGAACCTTATTTCAATTGGCGCATTTCTATTCCATGTCATATTACGCCGCCGTCTCGGCGGTCATAGCCATCACGCATGACTCCATCTGACCGCGGCCAGCCACCGGGGCACAGCGGCGTTGCTGCAGGGCCGGCGTATAGGACGGTCGCTCCGGATCATCTGGTCCTGATAACCGGATTCGTGCCGCGACAGGCCGGTTTTGATCATGGCCTGCAGGAACGGTTTCGATGTCCAGTGATCGGCCGTATGCCCCAGTGGCATTGCGTTCGAAGGAGAGAGGGCAGTGGTAAAAGTGGTTTATTGGCCATACATTAGGGCTGATATACAGCCCCACTGTTCACGGTGCGCTGTGTTCGATAACGAACATATAAATGGTGGTATTTCGAGTAGCATGTTGCCAGAGCATTGATGCAAACCGCGTTTTCCCGCGAGAAGGAGCACGATCCTGCCTATACAAGCCCAAGTTACTCCCACGGATAACCACCTGCTAGCCGCCTTGCCGGCGGAAATATTCGATCGTCTGCTTCCTGACTTGAAGCTATTCCCCATGCCCCTGGGAAAGGTGATCTATGAACCCGGCATTGAATTGGACCATGTCTATTTTCCCTGCCCGGGTTGTATCGTTTCGATGCTCTACGTCATGGTGGATGGCGCCTCGGCGGAAATTGCCGTGGTCGGCGATGAAGGCATGGTGGGCATTTCCTTGTTTATGGGCGGCAACACCACGCCCAGCCGGGCGTTGGTGCAAAGCG
>JAYUFH010000384.1:0-1421 GCA_043738765.1 Pseudomonadota bacterium
GGTGGCGATCATCCTGAGCCGGCCATCTTTTGTCAGCCCAAGTCCACCAGTGATGCCAGCCGTCACCACCTGGATCTGCCCGCCGATCAGGTCGCTCCAGTAATTAGCATTGCTCCCATAGGGTACGTGCTTCATACGGATACCGGTCCTGCCCATGAACATTTCCAGTGCCACGTGGGGCGAGCTACCGACGCCGGGAGAACCATAATTTATTTTGTCGGGGTTGGCCTTGGCCGCGGCGACCAAGTCCTGCAGCGATTGGATGTTGCTCGACGCGCTGACAAAGAAAGCCACCGGGACGGTCCCCAGCATCGCCACAGGTGTGAAGTCCTTAGCCGGGTCGTAGGGCAAGTCCTTATTGATGAGCTTGCTGTAACCCAGCGCAGACGAAGCGCCAAAATACATTGTGTAGCCATCTTTAGGACCGCGTGCCGTCGCGCCGGCAGCAAGCTGCCCGGAGGCGCCGGGCTGGTTCACAACGATCACTGGGCTTCCCATACGTGCGGTCATTTTTTCTGCCATCAGACGTGCCGCCAAGTCCATCGCGCCCGCGCCGGCCGCATACGGCATGATCAATTTGATCGGGCGATCCGGATAGTCGGCACACGCTGGGGACGCCACGCCTGCGATGCAGGCAGCAGCAAGCAGCGCCTGAAGCAGAAGACCTTTTTGCATGCTTCGTCTCCGAATGGAAGTTACTGGAATCTGGCACAGTTGCCGTCGATCCATCAATGATAGACAGCTTCGTCGCGCGTGTTATCGTCATTCGACATGTGTGGCCATAAATGGCGTGCAACGACGCTGGCGTCGTTGCTCATAGCCATGAGAATATCCTCGTCGCGCCCCATCGCAATCGGCGCATCGCTGTGCGAACCCTCGAAATCAGACCGCGCTTTCTCTGGCGTCAACGGCTTGTTTGCCATCGGGTTGTAAGCGATGTAGATCTGGCGCAAGTCGCGCGCAGACATGTTGTGTCCCGAGCCATGGATGAGATTGCAGTGGAACAGTACGACGCTGCCTGCCGACCCCAGGATTGGCACGGGCTTGCGCAGCTCGAGCAGGCGGGCGAGTTGGCGTCGTTCCACCCCCAGTGGCGTAAGGGGATCAGTTCCCGCCTGTTTGCGGTGAATCACTTCACCATGCCTGTGGCTGCCGGGGGCGAAGTACATTGCGCCGGCTATTTCCTCCGCGTCATCCAGCATCACCATGGCGATGATCGGGCGCGGAGCCTTCATGCCGTCACGCCGCCATTTCCCGTAGGCTTGGTGCCATGAATGGACACGGCCCTCAAAGGCCGCCTTGAAATCTATCCGGCTGTGATGGATGTACACCTGGGAGTCGCCAAGCAACTGAACCACTGGCTCCATCAGCCGCGGCGTGCGGGTCAAAGCTCGCAATGAAGCTGATTGCGTGGCGCCGTC
>JAYUFH010000385.1:0-1419 GCA_043738765.1 Pseudomonadota bacterium
CTTGTCCGCCCGTAACGCCGGTGCTGCTGAACGGACTCGCGCCCTCAACGCCATCGAGCACCGCGTTGCAATTGCTATCACGGTAAATCGAGTTGCTCCAACCGGCGATCGCCGGGCTGGCGAGGTTGGTGGTGCTAAAGCTCAAGTTGCCCGCGCTGGCGGCGGTAAACGTGTGCGCGTAGAACAGCACGGTGCCCGGCAGCCCGCTCTGGGAACCATCGGTCGTGAAGGTGTTGACGGGCACATCGCCAAAATTTAATCCGCTAAAGTCGCCGCCGGTGGTAAAGATGAAGCTGATGGTATCGGTCGCGCGGATATAGGTCACCGCGCCACTGCTTGAGAGGGCGGTCGTCTGCTGGCTGGCCCCGGTTGAGAGGTAGCCGCTCGGGTTCGTCTCGACGACGCATAGGCGACTCGTGCCACTGATCAGCCCCGAACTCGGAATAATCAACGTGTACTGCCCGGTCGCGTTCGTCGTGGCCGTCGCAAGAACCGGCCCATTCGGAATTGTCGTGCAATCGATCAGGGTCATTTGGACATTGGCTAGGCCTTGTTCGCTGCCGTTGAGAATACCGTCGTTGTCGCCTCCGGCGCCGCCCACGGTGCGGTCTAAAAAGACCCGGCCCGTGGCGACGACGCTCTGGATCGTCAGCGAGGCATTCACGCCGGAAATGCCCATACCGGCGGAGGCCCCGCTGATCCTCGCGCTATCGTTGACATAAGTGGCACTAGTCGTTCCTGTCACGTTCACGGTGATGGTGCAACTTGCAGTGTTCAGCGCTAAGGCGCCACTCGCGAAGGTAATATTGGCTGCACTTGGGCTCGACACCGTGCCGCCGCACTGCGGCGTGGTGATGGGGCCAACCACAGTCAGTCCAACCGGCAAGGTATCGACAAACGTCAGCGCGGCCTGGGCGGGGTTGCCGACACCATTGGTGATAGTAAAGGTAAGCGCCGCAGACTGGCTCGGCACAATCACCGCCGGGTTAAAGGCTTTGGTCAATGTCGTGCCGCGTACGTCTAGCGTCGCTGTCAATCCCGTGGCGGTAAGCCCGCCTGTCAGGCCGCTAATGTTGCCGTTGGCGGTGCTGTTGAGATAGCTGCCGGGAAGATTGCCTTTTACCTGAACCGTCACGGTGCAACTGGCAACGCCCGCCGCAAGCGATCCGCCCGCCAGTGTGATGAGGCCGGTACCGGCGGTCGCCGTGACACTTCCGGCGCATGTGTTTACTGCGTTGGCTGGTGTGGCAATGACCATGTTTGCCGGCAACGTATCAGTGAAGCCCAGGCCGGTCTGTGCGGGATTATTCACACCGTTGGTAATCGTGAAGATGAGCGCTGAGGGCTGGCCCACCCCGACAGGGTTCGTAGCAAACGCTTTGCTTAAGCTCGGGATGCTGTTAACGCTAGTCGGCGGCG
>JAYUFH010000386.1:0-10191 GCA_043738765.1 Pseudomonadota bacterium
GTACGTCCGTCAACGGGCGACAGCAATTTAGAAGGGGAATGCATGGAAGAAAGAACGCTTCGTGGCAAGGTGGCAATTATCGGAGTTGGCGAGACGCCATACTACAAGCATGGCAAGTCGCCCGATCCCGAGTTTGTGCTGGCGCTGAAAGCCATTTTTGCTGCTTGCGAGGATGCAGGCATTTCGCCTAAGAAGATTGACAGCTTTGCTTCTTACAGCAACGAACGCAGTGATCCGTCGCGACTGGCTGCGGCTCTGGGCATCCCTGAACTTCGTTTGTCGAACATGCAATGGGGCGGCGGGGGCGGCGGGGGTGCTGCTGCCGTCGGCAATGCCGCTGCCGCGATCGCCAGCGGCCAGGCCGAGGTGGCGGTTGTCTACCGCTCGCTGGCGCAGGGGCAGTTCTACCGCTTCGGCCGGGCCAACGTCGGTGGCACCGTCACCGGGGACGGTGCATTCCTCAATCCCTATGGCATCTTCTCGCCAGCGCAAATGTTCGCGATGAAGGCCATGCGGTTCATGCACGATCACGGTATCAAGCAAGAAGCCCTGCGAGCTATCGCGATGGCGTCTTATGCCCACGCTCAAGCGAACCCAAGGGCGGTCATGCATGGCCGGCCGCTCACCGAGGAGGCATATGACGCGTCTCGCTGGATCGCCGAGCCATACCATCTCTACGACTGCTGTATGGAGAACGACGGCGCGGCAGCGCTCATCCTCGTTTCCGCCGAGCGTGCTAGTGACTTCAAGCAAGCACCCGCGTACATTCTTGGCGTTGCGCAGGGTTCCAACTACCGCAGCGCGGCTCGCTCCTTTAACGCCCCGGATTTTCACTCCTCCAGTTTCGGGCCGGTCGCGCCGCATCTGTGGGAAATGGCCAAGCTGGGACCGGCCGATGTCGATGTCGTGCAATGTTACGAGAACTTCACGGGTGGTGTCCTTATGAGCCTCGTCGAGCACGGTTTCGTAAAGGCAGAGGAGGCCAACGACTTCCTCAAGCTGGACAACCTCTTGGCGTCGACGGGCAAGTTGCCGCTCAACACGTCGGGCGGTAACCTCGCCGAGTGCTACATGCACGGACTCGAACTGCAGATCGAGGCGGTGCGGCAGTTACGCGGCACGTCGACCTCCCAAGTATCGGGGGCCGAGGTCGCCACGGTGGTGGCAGGGCCGATGGTTACGCCCGTTTCGACCATGGTGCTGGGGTTGAAGGAGGTCTTGTAATGTCAACAGTATCAAGCAACACGAGTTCTGGGAACGCTGGAATGTCTTATTTGCCGAAAGGGCTGCCAGTACCAGCAGTGGAGAACGATGGCCTTGACAAACCGTTTCGGGAGGGCTTGCTGGATGGTGTGCTGCGTATTCAGCGCTGCGCCAAGTGCAACGCATTTCAATGGGGTCCGGAATGGATCTGCCATCAGTGCAACTCGTTCGATATGAAGTGGGTCGAGGTCTCGGGTAAAGCGAAGATCTGGAGTTGGACCAGGTGCTGGCACCCGGTCCATGCTGCGCTGCAAGGGTTCGGCCCGTATATCGCTGTCCTGGTTGAACTCGATGACGCGGGTGGTGTGCGAATGCTGGGTAACCTTCTGGGAGATCCCAAGCAGGAGATGATGATCGGAGCCAACGTAGAGGCGGTGATCGAGCAGCATGCTGACGTCCAGCCACCGTACGCGCTTGTGCAGTGGCGGCTTGCGCCCTAGCAGATCGGAATTTCTCTTAAGCGCAGCTGAAGCCACGGCGTCGCATGGAGGTCGTGGGCTCAGGTCGCCTTCCCGACGGGATTGGAGCAAGATGAACTTTGAATTTTCCGACGACTCGCTGGAATTTCGTGATGCCGCGCGCAGGCTTTTGAGCGAGCGGTGCAGTCTGCCCGTGGTGCGGGCGGTGCTGGAGGGGGGCAGTCCGATCGACCGGAAGTTGTGGGATCAGGTTGCGACGTCGGGTTGGACCGGCGCGTCGATTCCCGAAGCTTACGGCGGCGCAGGTCTGGGTTATGAAGTCTTGGGTCTGTTGTCGCTCGAACTCGGGCGTGCTTTGGCGCCTTTGCCGTTCGTGTCGTCGATCTATCTAGCAGCCGAGTTGATTCTGCTTGGCGCGACCGAAGCGCAGAAGCTGGCTTGGTTGCCGGGTGTCGCTGCGGGCTCCAGCATAGGAACTCTCGCGGCTGCCGAGGGTTTTTCGGATCTCGACTTCGACAACATGGAGGTGCGCGCCGAGGGCGGTACGCTGAGCGGTGTCAAGTGGCCGGTCATCGATGGATCGCATTGCGATTTCGCATTGGTTGTAGCGCGTGACCACTACGGGACCGGTGTCTACCGGGTCGACTTGAACCAGCCTGGGGTCTCGCGCGAGAAGCTGCAGTCCATCGATCCCAGTCGGGATCTGGCGCGCCTGACGTTTACCCAGGCCCGTGCCGAGCGGATGGGCGAGGGCGATCCCCGTGCGTCGATCCGCAATGCGATTAACCGGGCGGCGATCTTTGTGGCTTTCGAACAGATTGGCGGCGCCGAGGCGTGCCTGTATGCCGGACGTGATTACTCAGTCAGCCGGATCGCCTTCGGCCGCCCGATCGGATCTTTCCAGGCTATCAAACACAAACTCGCCGAGGTCTACGCCGCCGTCGAAATTGCGCGGGCCAATGCCTATTACGGCGTTTGGGCGCTGACCGAACCGGGGGTCGACCTCACCTTGGCGGCTGCCGCCGCGCGTATCTCCGCAACCGACGCTTTTCACGTGGCCGCCAAGGAGAACATCCAGGTTCATGGCGGGGTAGGGTTCACATGGGACTACGACTGCCACATGTTCTATCGGCGCTCCAAGCAACTCGCGCTTGCCATCGGTGCGTTGCCGTATTGGAAGGAGCAATTGGCGTCACGCCTGGCAAGCGGGTCACGCCCGTCCTTTGGCGAAAACCATTCCTGATCTGGTTACTTTGACCGAACGAGGCGACATTGGATTTCAAAGACACACCCGAAGAATTGGCTTTCCGTGTGGAGGTGCGCGCGTTCCTGGACGCGAATGCGAGCCTGCAGGCCGATGATGTTCCCGTTGCGGACCTGAGAGCGGTCACTGATGAGGACGTGATGCAAGCCAAGGCGTGGCAAGCGAAAAAGGCGGACGCCGGATTCGCGGCAATTTCCTTGCCGCAGCCATATGGGGGCCGCGGCGCGTCGCCCATGATGCAGGCCATCTTCAATCAGGAAGAGGCCAAGTACGCCACTGCGCCGAACGTCTTCCGCATTGGCCTGGGCATGTGCATTCCCACGCTGATCGCATACGCAGCGCCTGAACACGTCAGTCGCTTTGTCACACCCGCTCTGCGCGGAGCGGAGATCTGGTGCCAGCTGTTTTCCGAACCCGGTGCGGGGTCGGATTTGGCGGCGGTGCGCACGCGCGCCGTGCGAAGTGGCGACGAATGGGTCGTCAACGGCCAGAAGATCTGGACGTCTGGCGCGCATTTTTCTGATTGGGGCTTGGTGATGTGCCGTACCAACCCCGACGCGCCCAAACATGCCGGCCTCACCGTATTTTTCATCAACATGAAGTCGCCTGGGATCGAGGTGCGACGTATCCACCAGATGTCGGGGGCATCACATTTCAATGAAGTGTTCTTCACGGACGTACGCGTAAGCGATGCGCAGCGCCTTGGGGCGGTCGACGCGGGCTGGCGTGTTTCACTCACGACACTGATGAATGAGCGCCTGACGCTTGCCAGCCGCGGTTCCCGACCGCATTCGCTGGACCTCATGAATCTTGCGAAGGGGCTGCGGCTGAACGGATCGCCCGCGATCGAGGACACTGGTCTACGGGCGAAGGTTGCCGAATGGTGGGTGCGCGAACAGGGCTTGTTGCTGACCCATTACCGCAACCTCACCGCGTTGAGCCGCGGCCGTGCACCGGGCCCGGAAAGTTCAATCGGCAAGATGATTTCCGCCAGCATGTCCCAGGAAATCGCGTCATACGGACTCGATCTTGTGGGGGCGGCAGGCGCCGTGACCAACGCCGGGCTGCCGTTCCACACGAATGTTTTCCAGGACGCGTACCTTGCCTCTCCCGGCATGCGGATCGGCGGGGGATCAGATGAAATTTTACGCAATGTGATTGCTGAACGCGTTCTGGAAATGCCGGCGGATGTCCGAGCCGACAAAGTCACCCCTTTCAATCAAATCAAAGCTTAATGTGTCGCATCAACCGACCAGAAGGAGACGCAAGATATGAGTGATGAGCTGAGTTCTTATCAGACACCCTTCAAGGGTATGAAGGTCGTTGACCTGAGTGGCGGAATCGCCGGCCCGTACTGCGGCGTGATGTTGGGGCAGTATGGCGCGGACGTGATCAAGGTTGAAGCGCCCAGAGGTGACTGGTCGCGGCTGCTCGGGCGTAGCTACAGCGGCCATACGGCCTACTCGGTCGTCGGGTCGCTTGGAAAGCGCAATGCGGCGATCGACCTTAAAACAGCCGAAGGCAAGGAAATACTGTGGCGACTGCTGCGCGGCGCAGACGTCTTTCTTGAGGGATTTCCGCCTGGAGCGATCAAGCGTCTTGGCTTCGACTACGAGGCGGTGCGCGCGCGCGAGCCAAAGATCATTTATCTCTCCATGTCTGGGTATGGGCAGACGGGTCCGCTTGCCGCACGCCGCGCCATGGACCCTATTTTGCAAGCGTACATTGGCATCACCAATGAGAATCGGGGCCAGTTTGATAATCACCCGCACCGCTTTGAACTGTCTGCGATCGATATGTTCGCGGGTATGTCGGCTTTCCAAGCGGTCTCAACCTCATTGTTTGTGCGGGAACGCGAAGGCAAAGGACGCTATCTCGACTACAGCCTGCTGCATGCCGCCGCCATGATGAGTGCGACCCGCATGATCGCCAGCTATTTCGACGGCTTCATAGGGAGGTCGACCAACGTGGGCGGAGTCTATGACACGGCCGACGGCCAGTTCAACCTCACGACTGTCCGGCATGAGGAATGGGAAGACATCTGCCACTCGATTGAGCACCCCGAACTTCTGACGGACCCGCGCTTCGACGAACTGGAAAAGCGCAAGGCTGGCCGTGACGAGTTGATCGAGGCGCTTCGTCCGATGTTCAGGGAGCATACGACGGCCGCGCTCGTTAATCGCCTGACCGCACGGGGCATCATGTGCAGCGAGGTAAACACCTATTCGGATTTTCTCAAAGAGGAACATGTCACCCAGTCGGGCATCATGTCCTGGCTGAATATGCCGGGGTTCCCGCGCCAGGTGCCGGTAGCAAATTTTCCAGGACTGCCCCCGCTTGAGAGTGGCACCCGGCGTGGGTATGCGCCGCTTTGCGGCGAACACACGACGCAGGTCCTTGGGGAACTCGGGTACAGCGAGCAGGAGATTGCGGGTCTTCTTGACAGGCAGGTAGTGGCATCGGCGTTGAAATGACCGCCATCGCAATTCCGTAGGAGTTAGACCAGATGCCGCTTGAATACGAAAAGTTGATGAATTGGCCACATGAGGAGGTGGCCCAGAGTTATACCGCTCGCGACGCCATGCTCTACGCACTGGGGCTTGGGCTCGGTGCCGACCCGATGAATATGGACGAACTGAAATACGTCTATGAAGACGGGCTGCAAACCCTGCCGACTCTCGCTGTTGTCCTTGCGATGCCGAAGCCGTGGCTCAACAAACCGGAGACAGGGGTTGTCTACAAACAGCTGCTGCACGCCGAGCAGACTTTGGAAATCCACAAACCACTGCCGAATGCGGCAACCGTCGTGGCGAGGACGGAAGTCTCGGAGATCTATGACAAAGGCGTCGACCGCGGGGCGATCCTATGCACCAAGCGCGTCATTCGCGACCAGACCACCGGTGAGCCTTACGCGACCGTCGGGATCAACATGTTTCTCCGGGCCAACGGCGGGTTCGGCCGCGAAAACGCGGCTCAGGCACCCAAGCCGCCTGCACGGCCAGACCGCGCACCCGACATATTTTACGATCAGGCGACATTGCCTCAGGCCGCGCTCATCTACCGGTTGAGCGGCGACTACAACCCGTTGCATGCCGATCCGCGGCTGGCCGCCGCCTCCGGCTTCAGCAAGCCTATCCTGCATGGGCTGTGCACATTTGGAATCGCAAGTTATGCGTTAGTCCGTCTCCTTGCTGACAATGACCCTACGCGGCTGCGAATGTGCGCCGGCCGGTTTTCGTCCCCGGTCTTCCCGGGCGAGACCATCCGGACCGAAGTATGGAAGGACGGCGGCGACCGCGTGGCGTTCCAGTGCAAGGTATTGGAGCGTGACAAGGTTGTATTCACGTCAGGGGAGGCCGTTATCACCAGCTGATCGCCGGCAGTCGCTTTGTAGCGCACCGGCGGAGCAATCTTATGGGTGCAACTCGCAGTGCCCGGTCCAGCTGAAGCAACGGCGAGCCCAAAAATTGAAAGAAAACAGGAAAGTGATGAGATGAACTTGCATTGTGGCGGTCGCGGTCCGCTTTCTCATCTCACCGTAATCGAGATGGCTGGCTTGGGCCCTGGCCCTTTTGCCGGCATGGTTCTGGCGGACTTCGGGGCTAAGGTGATCCGTGTTGATCGCGCTTCGAGTGCAACTGCCTGGGGACCCAAGCGAACCGAGAGTCCGGTGAGCCGCGGGCGGCACTCCATCGCGGTCAATCTCAAGGATCCCGGCGGCATCGCATTGGTGCTGGAATTGGTTGCCAAGGCGGACATCCTCATCGAAGGCTTCCGCCCCGGTGTCATGGAAAGGCTCGGGCTGGGGCCGCAGATTTGCCACGATCGCAACGCGCGGCTGATCTATGGCCGCATTACAGGTTGGGGCCAGCATGGCCCACTATCGCAGGCGGCAGGTCACGACCTCAACTACATTTCTTTGTCCGGCGCCCTGCATGCGATGGGCTCGAAGGATCGCCCGCCGCCTCCGCCACTCAATCTTCTCGGTGACTACGGCGGCGGGGCCATGCTTCTTCTCGTGGGCATTCTCGCCGCGCTCGCCGAAGCGCAGCGGTCGGGCCGCGGCCAAGTGGTCGACGCCGCCATGAGCGACGGGGCGGCCCTCTTGATGGCCGCGCAATACGGCCTTCAGGCCAGCGGCTCGTGGCATGAAGAGCGGGGCAGTAACTTCCTTGATGGGTCGGCACATTTCTACGCCACCTACGAATGCGCCGACGGAAGGTACATTTCCGTCGCGCCGCTGGAGCCGCAGTTCTACAAGGAGTTGCTCGAGCTCTGCGGCGTCGACGATCCGCATTTCGACAAACAGTGGGAGAAGTCGGAGTGGCCCGCGCTGCAACAGAAGTTTACAGAGCTGTTCCGTTCTAGAAGCCGTGCGCAGTGGTGCGACTTGCTGGAGGGAGCGGATGCGTGTTTTGCCCCCGTCCTGTCCATGAACGAAGCGCCGCACCATCCGCACAATGTGGCGCGCGGCACCTTCGTCGAAGTCGAAGGGCTGCTGCAGCCAGCTCCTGCGCCTCGACTTGACCGGACTCCGGGCTCGGTGCCGCCCAGGGCGCCGCAGGTGGGCCAGCATACCGCCGACGTGCTGAAGGAACTTGGTCGCAGCGAATCGGAGATCGAGGCATTGATCCGAGCCGGCATCGTCCATAGCGCGCCAGCAGCTGCACGGCACGAAGAAGGTGGATTCCGCTGAGTCGTCTAACCTGAAGTTCTTTCCCCAAAGATCCGAGTTTTTCCTCTCAAACAGCCGCAAATGTGGTTCCGCGTTCTGTCTACGGTTTGATTTGATTGATCAATTCGATGGCGCGTCTTTGCTTGGCCGTTGGCGTGGTGGTGAGCTGGAAAGTAGGCGCGTCCGTGGCGCCATTGTGTGCGCGGCAGGTATTGCGCGTGATGGTTGAGAGGTCCTGCATCAATGATCGGAAACTGTGTGCTGGGGTGCCATCGTCGAGCATGCGGCTTGTCACCTTCTTCATCGCCGCGTCCGAGCGTTTTGCAGGGGCTACGGGATCGCGCGTGAGCTTGGCCTGCTGGTCGCAATCGGCAAACATCAACTCTCGCCAAGCCTCCCGCATGTGCCACTCGACGTAATAGGCCAGCATGCACAAAAAGATGTGCGCGCGCACCCGGCCCTCCAAACGGTGATGAATCGGTCGCACCAACAGGTCCGTGGTCTTGAGCGAACGAAACGCGCGCTCCACCTGGGCCAATGATTTGTAGGTGCGCACACAGGTGGGTGCATCCATGCGCTGCGCCTTGACGGAGGTGCGAATGACATACAGACCGTCGAGGGCGGCCTCAGCGGCGATGGACGGCGCAATGCGTGCGAAGGTGAACGCGTGGTCGGTGATGGCCAACTCGAAGTGTTTGGCCACCTTGTAGCGGTTCACGCACTTGCCCACGGCCAGGCCGATCTTGTCCTTGCCTACAAGCTTGGCCGCATCAACCCGTGCCTTGATCCTTTGCAGGCTTTGCTCGGTTGCCAGAAGCAAGTCGTCTCGCGTGTGGGCGCGCAGTTTGGCCAACTCCGGATTGCGGCACGCAACCAGCCGCTCGCCGGGAAAGTCGGGTGAACTCAACTCCAGCAAGTTGCGCTCATCAAACAAGCCTAGCTGTAAATGCTTTTGCTCCACCAGAGCGCGAATCGAGGCACTCCTGAGTGCCGTGATCCAGGCCACATCGGCATCCTCGCTCATCTCGTCGATGGCCTTTTGCGAAATCATCCCCCGGTCCCCCACCATCACCATGCGCTGGATGCCAAACTCCTCGCGCATGCGCTTGAGCTGAGGCAAAAACGTCTTGCTGTCAGCGGTATTGCCCTCGTACACCGAGATCGCTACCGGGCAGCCCCGGTCATCGGTGAGCAGTCCGTAGTTGACCTGCAAAGTGCCGCGTTTGCCGTCCCGGCTGTACCCCAACTTGGCCAGCGGACAGTGCGAGCCCTCGAAGTAGCTCGAAGACAGGTCGTAGAGCACCAGGCCATCGTCCTTGAGGTGGCGTGCAGCCAATTTCTTCTGAATTCTGTCCTGCGCCGCGAGCAGCCAGTCCATGGCGGCGTACAGATCATCTTCACTGGCATCGCTTACGCCAAAGTCCTCAGCCAGGGTGCTGGTGTGCCACAGCCGCGTGGTGGCCAGCTTGGTGGCCGGTGAGACGATGCGCTGCGCCACCATGGCCAGCACCAGCTCGCGCTGGCGGCACGGCTTGGCCGCCAGCAGCGATGCAAAGCCCAAACGCTGCATGGCAGCACTGACGGCCTGCACATGCCCGTGCACGCGCGATGAAGCAATCTCAAATGCTTCACCCACGGGCACAAAAGTCTCGCCCTGCAAAGAGCGGCGGATCAGATCGATCACGGAGTCGGGCAAGTGAGACAGGTTGCCAAGCGTCTCGTTTTTGACCCGGCCGTCCTCACGGTAGCTGCGCCGCAACAGATGGGTGCAATACACCTGATCTTTGTACTTGCGAGTGGTGGTGACGACGTGAGCGGTTCCAGTGCGTGTGGCCATGAGCGCAATAGTACGCCAAAAAACACCGAACTACAAGTATATTTAGTGACTACATATTTACACCAAAAAATGGCCGCACATGGCGGCCTTCCCCAGCTACGAGGGCATGAAAATCGCGTTTTAGTGGCTATGAAAAGGGAGGAACTTCAGTTTAGCCGCTTTTTGACGGTGTGTCGGGGGCGGCAATCTGGAACAAATCCCCCCGGTCCTTCGCCCTTGCGGGCAGGCAGACCAGCCTGTGAAAACGAAGCTCAATTCATCGCAAGACAATCAGTTCGGGCACAGCGTCGGCCCCGCACCAGATGATCGCGTTTTGTTCATGTCGGATACCAAGCGTTTTGGCGGCCTCAAGCGAAAGGCCGAGCACCAAGAAGCTGAGTTCACCCGGCCAGTCGTTCGATGGGTGTTGCCCGATGCCTCCGATGAAAGCCAAGCCCTGCTGCCGCAGTTCACGGGCAAGCGCCTCCTGACGGTCAACGTTGGCCGCCGCGTCAAAAGCTTGGCTGAACGGATTGCAGGCAGTGATGAAAGCGCTTGATTCAACGCGCCGGGCTTTGTGCAAATCGGCCAACAATGGATTGGCCACACCAACCCTGAGTGTCATTGCGGTCGGGGCCTCTACGCGGTAGTCGGTCTCAAGAAAGGCCTGGATGAGCACGCGATCAATAACTGAGTCTGAAAACAAAAAACCCTCCGATCAAGGAGGGCCGACGCACATCCCGCTTGGTTGCCC
>JAYUFH010000387.1:0-3859 GCA_043738765.1 Pseudomonadota bacterium
AACGCCTTGCCCTGGGTATCCGGATGGGCGGTGTCGAACAGCACCACATCGAATGGCCGACCCGCGGTGTGTGCCGCAAGCAACTGGGCAAGTGCCGCATCGGCATCTACAGCCAACGCATGCTGCATACCGAAACTCGCGAGCAGTTGCTGTAATATCATGCGTTGCAGGGTATTGTTGCCGGCGATCAACGCCCGGAGTCCGGTAAGGCGCGGGTCCGGTGTAAACGCCACGGGTGTAGCACCGATGGCAATACGCAACGTAAACCAGAAGACGCTACCGCGTTCTGGTTCGCTCAATACACCAATCTCACCGCCCATGAGGTTGACGAGTTGCCTGCAGATGGCCAACCCCAGACCGGTTCCGCCAAAACGGCGCGTAGTGCTGCCATCCGCCTGAGTGAAGGCCTCAAAGATCCTTGCCTGCGCCTCGCTCGGAATGCCGCAGCCACTGTCCGCGACTTCGAAACGCAGTGTGACGTCCTCGGCACTCTCGCTGGCCTTCACTACGCTTACAAAAATATCACCACGCTGCGTGAACTTGACGGCATTGCCGAGAAGATTGAGCAGCACTTGGCGCAGACGGTTCGGGTCACCGATCAGACCGACACTAAGATCCAGGTCAAACAAGCAGCCAAGCTCCATGCCCTTTGCGTAGACACGCGGTGCAACGGTTTCCATCGCACTTTCGAGCACCTCGCGCAAATCGAACGGTATCTGATCTATCGTCATGCGTCCGGCTTCGATCTTGGAAAAATCGAGGGTATCGTTCAGCATGTCCAACAAGGTCTTGCCAGACCGGTATGCGGTATCAGCATAGCCACGCTGCTCGAGATCAAGCGGTGTCTCGCGCAGTAATTCCAGCATGCCGAGTACGCCATTCAAGGGGGTACGTATCTCGTGACTCATGTTGGCCAGGAACTCCGACTTGATGCGTGCCGCCTCGATCGCCGTGTCGCGCGCCTCCAGCAGCGACTGCTCGGTGCGCCTGCGCTCCGTGATGTCACGCAAAATGCCGATGAACAGCCGGCGCTCGCCGAGTAGCATCTCGCTGACAGCGATTTCCATGGGGAACTCTGTACCATCCCGACGCAACCCGCGCATCACGCGTGGACCGCCCTCCACCACCGTGCCCTTGCCGGTTCTCAGGTAGGCGGAGATATAGTCCGCTTGGGCCTCTCGGTAGTCAGTTGGAATCAAAACCCGCAGGTCCTGGCCGACAATATTCTCGTCGCAGATGAAGAGGCTGCAGGCAGCCGGGTTGATCGACTCGATTCTTCCGTCTTCGCTGATGGTGATGATACCGTCAGCCACATTCTCGATTACGGAGCGTAACCGCGCGGTGCTATGGCGAGCAGCCAGCTCGGCCTGACCACGCTCATAAACTTCCCGCTCAAGGGCCGAATTCTTGTCTTGCAGGCTATGATTACGCTCGTCGAGGGTGTCCATCATGCTGTTGAACACAATACCCATTTCACGGATATCAACAGGTCCGGCAGGTTGCGCGCGCGCCGACACCTCGCCTTCTCCGGTTCGAAACATAACATCAGAAAGATCCTGCAGAGGCCGGGTAATGCGCGTGATTAAATACTGTAATAACAATAATAATATCGCAGCACATGCCAGGGAGACGCCGATGTTGTCGATCAAAACATAGGATTGCATTTCCGTCAGATGTTTCTTTTGCAAGACCATTTGCACATAGCCTAGCAACTGAGGTTGTTTGGTTACACCAGACGTGGCGAACTCCGACACTGGGTCATACTGCAAAATCACAGGCGCCATAAAATACATGGCCAGGCCGGTCTCCTTGCTCAGGCGCACACCCTCTGCTGGCCAAAGATCGGCACCGGCGTTGACGTCAGGCTCCCAATCCTCAGTTACCTCGCTGGCGGCCATGGCGAACAACCGTCGCCGGTCGTGCCGGTATATCTTGACGCTTGTTACGTCGGGACGATCAAGCGCCGCCTTGGCAACCTCTGCGGCATTGTCCGGCGCCTCGTAAAGCAGTGCCAGCCGGCTGCCTTGACGCATGGAGAAATCCATTGTGGCCTGCTTGCCGACGGTGACCAGATCGTTGCGCAAACGTTCGCTCACCAGGTACGCGGTGGACAAGGACGCGACAACGACCAGGCACAAGACGCCGATGACAAACGTTATCGACAACTGCCTGCGCAGACCGATCTGGGGATAAAACATTCCTTGCAAAAATTTTGACATAGCGTTCACCGAGCGGGAAACACAAGGTCGACACCGAGTTTCATTGGGTCAACCTCGATGCCTAAATGCGAGGCCGAACGTACGTTGATGGCAAAGCGTGTGTCACGCAACGGCAGAAACACGGCCGTTGTGCTGTTCGTGGATTTAAGCGCCATATCCGCAAGGTGGCGACCCATTTTCTGGTTATCCGGATACAACGCAAACAACGCGCCCTTGGAGACATGCACCAGACTACTGGAAAAAATAACCATGCGACCGTTCCAGGCACGTTCAAGTATCATCGGCACGAGTGTCACCTCATCGAGTGCCAGGGTGTCCATCGGCAACCAGACCGCCGTCTGGTCATCGCGATTGCTGCCCAGCAGCTCCCGATAGGCCTGGGCGGCGGCGGGCAGATCGTCGGCGCGACGCGCGACCAGCTCAAGCCCATGGGTCTCGGCCGCTGTTTTCGCCAGTGTGATCAGCCAGCCATTCTGGGCCTCACTGTACACCACAACCACGCGTCGTATACGTGGGACCAACCCGTGCAGGCGTGCGAACAACAATTCCGGGTCCGGCGTAAGACTGATACCGGACATACCATCAGCCACCTCACCCGGCGGTGCGAGCACTGCGCCCACGATCTTCGGCACGCGCGTCGAAAGCGCGCGCGCCGTCTTCATACCACGCTGGCCGAGGGCGATAATAGCCACAGGTTTTCCCACATCCAGCGCCTGCTGTAACTCAGCGACGTCGGTGGTCGCGCGCAGCGCATAACGCCGCATTGCGACACGGCTCTCCACCCCTTGCGCCACTTGCTCGAACACGGTGCGATAAGGTTCACCGGTCTCCGGGTAGAGCACGGCCACCCAAGGTTCATTCGTCCATGCTTGCAGGGGGGCGCACAGCAGTGCGATCAATATCGACCACTGTATCCAGCGGGTAGCTTTCAATACATGCGTATTTTTTGTTTTCATTTTTCTCAGCAGTGGGTATAAAAGCCAATGGCCTGATCAGGCGCCAATTCCGCGACTGAAAACGTTATGACCTCTTTCCTTAAATAGACCCGCGATCGCGTAACCGATACCGGAGTTACCTCCTGTGACCAGTACGTTTTTCTTCATGCGAGCACTACCCTCCTGGTCGACGGTCGTCAGACTGTTCGACGAACCTGGGTGTTTTCCTGATTGTGGTGTCAGATGGCAACGCTATTCACGATCGATAACGAAATTCCAGATAATAATTACGCCGCGGCAGTGGCAGATCGTTGGAGATCAAACCCGGCGCCGGCGATGGCTCGCGTGCGTCGGTGTTGAACAGGTTACGCACCGACATCGCCAACCCCCAGTTGTCATTGAGGCTTTTGCGCCGCAGAGTCAGATCCATCAACGTGTAACCCGCGAGAGCGGCACGCGGGTCGCCGGCCGGACGCTGACGCTCTCCCACATACTTTGCCTGCATCCCCAGGCTCCACTCGGGTTGGAAGGCCCAGTCGCTACGCAGATACACCTGGTGTCCCGGTGCATACCCCGCGTCGTGTCCCGTGGTTTCATCGGTACTCTGCTGCCAGGCGTAATTCCCGCTCAGACGCAGGCTGGGCGCGAGCGTCCAACTCGCGGTCAACTCCAACCCGTGGCCGGTCTGACGGCCGGCATTGGCGG
>JAYUFH010000388.1:0-1414 GCA_043738765.1 Pseudomonadota bacterium
CTGGAGCGGGAAACGAGATTCGAACTCGCGACCCCAACCTTGGCAAGGTTGTGCTCTACCACTGAGCTATTCCCGCGGTGAAGGGTCGGTATTGTAAACACGGCCTACTGTCTGTCAAGCGTTTCTCATGCTTCTGCCCTATTCACGCCCTGGGCGCGTCAAAATCGGCCAGGCGGCCCGCAGGTAGACCACCATGGACCACAGGGTTAGGGCGGCTGCCCCATACAGCAAAATCTCTCCCAAGGTCACCACCGGGACGCCCCACAGGGGCTCCCGGTAGAGCATGAAAGGGATGGCCGCCATCTGGGCGATGGTCTTGAATTTCCCCACGATGGACACCGCCACGCTGGACCGGTTACCCAGCTCCGCCATCCACTCCCGCAGGGCGGAAACGGTGATCTCCCGCCCGATAATGATCAGCACCACCACGGCAAACACCCGTGCGTCCAGCACCTGGGCCTGAATACGCGGGTCGGAGGTCAGCAACACCAGGGCCGCCAGCACCATGAGCTTGTCCGCCACCGGGTCCAGAAAGGCGCCAAAGGCCGAAGACTGGTTCAGGCGGCGAGCCAGATAGCCATCCAACCAGTCAGTCAGGGCCGCCAACACGAACAAACCGGTGGTCAATGCAGGTGCCCAGGGGTAGGGGAGGTAGTAGGCTGCAATAAATACCGGGATCAGCAATATCCGCAGAAACGTCAGCAGATTGGGGGTGTTCCACACCAAAATCAGTTCTCCGTTTCGTGGTACGTATCGTAGATGCGCTGCGCCAGCTGGGGGCTTATGCCGGGCACGCGGGTCAATTCTTCGACGCCGGCGCGCATCACCTGCTGCAAACCACCTAGCTGGCGCAGCAGCGCCTGACGGCGCTTGTCGCCGATGCCGGGGATCTCCTCCAACGACGAGGTCATACGCGCTTTTCCGCGCCGATGACGGTGTCCGGTGATAGCGAAGCGATGGGCCTCGTCGCGTACCTGCTGGATCAAATGCAACGCCGCCGAGTCCTGGGGCAGTATAGTGGCCTCCGACTGGCCGGACAAGAACAGCTGCTCCTTGCCGGGCTTGCGTTCCACCCCCTTGGCCACACCCACCAGACGCATGCCCTCCAGGGAAAGCTCCTGCATGACCGCCTCCGCCGCCCGTAGCTGTCCTTTACCGCCGTCGATCAACACCAGGTCGGGCAACCGTGCGCCCTCGTCCTGATCCTGCTCCAGGGCCTTGCGATAGCGCCGCGTCAGGACCTGGGTCATGGCGGCATAGTCATCACCCGGTTGGATGCCCTCGATGTTATAGCGACGGTAGTCGGACTTCACTGGCCCTTCCTGGCCGAACACCACACAGGAGGCCACCGTGGCCTCTCCCTGGGTATGGCTGATATCGAAGCACTCGATGCGTTCGGGGACGGCCGGCAGGT
>JAYUFH010000389.1:0-10159 GCA_043738765.1 Pseudomonadota bacterium
CCGACCTGCTGAATATCAGACCTGTATGACAGTCACCCCCCTGCTGGTTCATAAGTGCCATACCGAATCACTTAAATTATTACAACGTAATCTCACGCCCCACGGCATCATGGCGGCGTCCAGAACCCCGGCGGCTTCAGCCCACCATTACACCCGGGTCTTCGGTCGCGATACCGGCATCTGCGCCCTCGGCATGAGTTTGTCCGGCGATACAGCGCTGCTGCAGGGTGCCGTCAACGGCCTGCATACCCTCGCCCGTCATCAGGCGGAAAATGGTCAGATCCCCAAGTACGTGGACACGGAAAAAGCCGACTCCGACTTCTGGTACCTGGGTTGTATCGACGCCACCCTGTGGTGGTTGATTGCCGTGGATTTCGTGACCCAGCACGCGCCGGAACAGCGCCTGGCGCAACGTCTGCAGGAGAATATCGCGCGCGCCCTCACCTGGCTTTCCTGTCAGGAGCATCCGCGCCTGTTTCTGTTGCAGCAGAACGAGGCCAGCGACTGGGCCGACATCATGCCGCGCTCCGGTTTTGTGTTGTATACCAATGCGCTGTGGTACCACGTCAAGCAGCGCTACCACCTGCCGCATGCCAACGAAACGAAGTACCACTTCAATCACCTGTTCTATCCTTACTCGCGCGAGACCCCGGATTACCGGCGGCTACGCCTGCTCACCGACTATATTCTCAACCAGTCCCGGGACAACGGCCTGTATCTGAGTTTCGTGAATTTTTCCTTCTGGGGCGAAGAAGGCGATGTATTCGGCAACCTGCTGGCGATACTGTTTGGTCTAGCAGAGGCCGGCCCGGCGCAACACATCCTGCAGGCACTGGACCTGGCCGAGATCGATACACCGCACCCGGTGCGCGCCACCGTCAGACCCATCCGCCAGGACGATCGCCTGTGGCGCGACTACATGGCGCGGCCTCATCAGAATCTCGAGTATCAATATCACAACGGCGGCAGCTGGCCTTTTATCGGCGGCTTCTGGATCGCCGCCCTTGCCGCCATGGGTGAAAAAACCCGCGCAACCGAGGCACTGGAAAAACTCGCCCACGTCAACAGCTTGAACCAATGGCAGTTCAATGAATGGCTGCATGGGGAGAGCGGCGAGGCACGCGGTATGACGGGTCAGTCGTGGAATGCCGCGATGTTTATCCTGGCGCAACATTCATTGAAGAAAACCATCTTTTGAGAAAACCACCAGTGGGTGCCATCAGCTGTAGGGTGGGCATTGCCCACCATCGGAGATTATCGAAGCCGCGTGTGGTGAGCGATGCCCACCCTACAACTACCGTCGTCATTGCGAGGCTGCATTTTTCGCGGCCGTGGCAACCCCCGTCTCCCTGGCAACCCAGCGTGGGCACCTCCCTCACGGGGCTTGCTTCGTCGCAGCCGCTCCTCGCAATGCGTTAGCCCGCACTCTCCGCCAGGCTCTTGGAAACAATCTCGTAGACATCCCGCGACAGCCCCGGTGCTGCCAGGATGCGCTGCAACTGTGTACGCATCAGCACCTGGCGCGCCCCGTCGTAACGCCGCCACTGGCTGAACGCCGCCGCCAGGCGCGCCGTCACCTGCGGATTGATCGGATCCAGCCGCAGGATGAAGTCGCCGGTAAAAGCATAGCCCTCGCCATCGGCGGCGTGGAAGCGCGCCGGGTTGGCGTTACAGAACGCCCCAACCAGTGCGCGCACCTTGTTGGGGTTCTTGATGTTGAAGACCGGATGCGCGGCGAGGGCCCACACCGTCGCCAGGGTAGTGGGCAAACGCGAGGTGGCCTGCAGAGACAGCCATTTATCCATGACCAGGGGATCGTCGCGCCATTCCTGATAAAACGCCGCCAGCGCCTCGGCCCCCTCAGTACCCTCGCTATTGGCCAGGGCGTGCAACGCAGCCATCTTGTCCGTCATATTGTGCGCGCCGCTGAACTGGCGCGCGCATATCTGCACGATCGCAACCTGCTCCAACTCCATGAGATAGGTCAGGCACACGTTCTTCAGGCTGCGCCGGCCGATGGCATCGGCGTCGGTACGGTAGGGTCCAGTGTCCTGATTGGCGTCATAGGTGTGTTGCAATTCCTTCTGTAGCGCCTGCGCCAGGGACCGGCGCAGAAAACGCAGGGCCGCGTGTATCGCCTGCGGGTCGATGGGCGACATGAACTCCGCCACATAACTCTCGGACGGCAGCGTCATCACCTGGGCGATCATGGCCGCGTCCAGGACACCACTGCGCAGCGTCTTGCGCAAGGCGTCGCAGAAACCGGCGTCCAGCTGCCACGCGCGGGCGGCACGCCGGTCTTCGATCAATTTCAAGACCAGCTTGATGGCCAACTGCTGGCCCGCCTCCCAGCGATTGAAGGCATCGCTATCGTGACCCATGAGGAAGCAACGCTCGGCGTCGGTCAGATCGATGTCGATCTTTACCGGGGCGGAAAAACCCCGCAGCACCGACGGCACGGGTGCGTGCGGCACGTCCACAAAGACAAAGCTTTCTTCCTGCTGCCGCACGGGCAGCACACGAGTGCCCGTGATAGCCCGTGACTCCCCTTGCAGCTTGAGCGGCATCTCCTGGCCCTCCGCATCCAACAGACCCACGGCCAGCGGGACATGAAACGGCAGTTTCTGCGCCTGTCCCGGTGTCGCCGGGCAGGACTGCTGCACCGTCAGGGTATAGGTGCGCGCCGCGGCGGAGTAGGTGCTACGGAGTCGCAACACCGGCGTGCCGGCCTGGCTGTACCAACGACGGAACTGGGAGAAATCCTCGTCGTTGGCCGCTTCCATCGCCTGCACAAAATCATCCGTGGTAACCGCCTGGCCGTCATGTCGTTGGAAATAAAGATCGGTGCCGCGGCGGAAACCCGCCGCCCCCAGCAGGTTGTGCAGCATGCGCACCACCTCCGCACCCTTGTTGTACACCGTCATGGTGTAAAAATTGTTGATCTCCATATACGACTCGGGGCGCACCGGGTGCGCCATGGGTCCGGCATCCTCGCGGAACTGATGAGTACGCAATACATTGACATCCTGGATGCGCTTGACGCCACGGGAACCCATGTCGGCGCTGAATTCCTGATCGCGGAATACCGTAAAGCCTTCCTTCAGGCTCAGCTGGAACCAGTCGCGGCAGGTGACGCGATTGCCCGACCAGTTGTGAAAATATTCGTGGCCGATAACGCCTTCGATGCCCTGGTAGTCCGCATCCGTGGCGGTCTCCGGTTTGGCCAGCACGTACTTGGAGTTGAATACATTCAGCCCCTTGTTCTCCATGGCACCCATATTAAAGTCATCCACCGCCACCACCATATAAACATCGAGATCGTATTCGCAGCCGTACTCCACCTCGTCCCAGTGCATGGCCTGCTTGAGCGACGCCATGGCGTGCCGGCATTTGTCCGCGTTGTGCCGCTGCACGAACATGTGCAACGGCACCGTGCGTCCCGAGCGGGTGACAAATTCGTCTTCGATGCGCGCCAGATCGCCGGCCACCAGGGCGAATAGATACGCGGGCTTGGGGTAGGGATCTTGCCAAGTAGCATAGTGACGCTGCCCTTCCAACTCCCCCTGCGCCACGCAGTTACCGTTGGACAGCAGCACCGGACACGTCGCCCGGTCCGCCACGATGGTAGTGGTATAACGCGCCATGACATCCGGCCGGTCGAGGAAATAGGTCATCTTGCGAAAACCCTCGGCCTCGCACTGGGTGCAATAATTGCCGCTCGACTTATACAGCCCCATGAGGGAAGTATTGTCCTGGGGGCGCAGCTCGGTGACCAGCTCCAGCGTAAAGGCCGTGGGCACCCGGTGGATGACCAGCGAGTCCGGGTTGATCTGGTAGTCAGCGGCATCGAGAGTGCGCCCATCGAGCACGACGGATACCAGCGCTACATCGTGACCCTGCAGCACCAGCGGGCGCTCGCCCTGGGCAGGATCGTACTGGCTCTCCATCTGCAGACGCGAGTGCAGCCTGGTCGTTTCCTCGCCCAAGTCAAACTTCAGTTCAACGGTATCGATGCGGTAATCCGGCGGCGTGTAATCTTTAAGATAGACGGCCGTCGGTTCCTGTGGCGTAAGCTCTGCGTGGGTCATGAAAGTTTCCTGGATCGATAACGCATGGTCGTATCACCGCGGATTACCCACCCACCGGCGGCGATCGGTAATCCTTTACCTTAACGGAAGACGGCGGCATTGTCAGCCATAAGCCATACTCATCCGTCGTGGCTGAATTTCCTGGCGATAAGATGGCAACGACAAAAAGCCGTGAAAGAATCCCACCCAGGCAGTATCATCCCCACCCCGACGCACAACCGAAGCAAGATGCAATGGCCCTCTCGCCCTACGTATTTGACGCCGACGCGGAAAACTTTCCGCGCCTGGTGTTGGAAAATTCCGCCAAGGGACCGGTGCTGGTGAACTACTGGTCGCCGCGCGCCGGCCCCTGCATGGTGCTCATGCCACGCCTGGTGCGCCTGGCGGCTGAATTCGGCGGCCGCTTTCTGCTGGTCATGCTCAACACCGACGAACTCGGCCGCTTGGCGCGGGAGCACGGCGTCAACAGCCTGCCCACGATCAAGGTCTATCGCCACGCCCAAGTCATCGACACCCTGCGCGGGGCCGAGTCGGAACCGGCGCTGCGCGCCTTTATCACGAAACACGCCGGCAGCCAGGCCGACACACTCTATGTGACTGCACTGAAGGCGCACCACGATGGCGACACCGCGCGCGCAGTCAGCCTCGCAGCGGAAGCGGCACTGGCCCAGCCGGACAACCCGCGCATCCCCCTGGACATCGCCAAATTATTGGTGCTGCAGGAGCGACACGCTGAGGCCCACAACCTGCTCAGCGCCCTGCCGCCGGAACTACAAGCCGACCCCGACATCAGCGCACTCCTCACCCATCTGGACTTCCTGCTGACGGCGCGTGCTGCGCCGGCGCGCGACATCCTGGAACGAGCCATCACCGGGCATCCCGACGACCTGGAGGCGCGCTACTGTTTGGCGGCCGTCTGTTTGACGCAGGACGACTACGATGGCGCGCTGCTACAACTGCTGGAGATCGCGCGCCGCGACCGTGGTTTTCGCCAGGACGCCGGTCGCAAGGGGCTGCTTGCCGTCACGCGCATGCTGCCGGCGGACGATACCCGCGTGCTGCGCTATCAGGAATGGTTGCGTGAGGTGTCGCACTGAAACCGTCATCACCCCCTACCCTCGCCCGCGACACTATCCCCACCTGGGTCCGCTGGATGGCGCAGGACGCCAACGGCGCCTGGTGGGGTTTTGCCCACGAGCCCAACCTCTCGGACGACAGCTGGTACGAAAACGAGGTGGGACGTTACATCCGTCTGGGGCAAGCCGAAGCGAATCCGGCGTGGCACTCGACACTGACGCGCCGATAATCTTGAGTAAAACGAATTTGCAGCGCGGGCTTCGCCCACCACCCTCACCGCTCAATGCAGGCTGGAGCCATCCGACCCGGGCTTGACGAAGTGTATCTTCGCCTCGGGCACATAGTCTTTATCGAATACAAAATCGAAACCGACATCCTGGCCCTTGCGGGTGGCCCGTACCTGCTTCATCTCCGGGATGCGATTGGCCAGGTACGCGAGCATGGCGGCGGTCCGTTGTTCATCGCTCGCGTGTATGGCGCCCACCAGTTGCAGCGCCACGAACTGGGCGCGCTGCAGCACGCTCGGTGAGGCGATCTCGACATCGCCAAGTACGATGCCGGCGTCCATGCTGAGGTCCATCTTGTCGAGAAACTCCCGCTGATGCCCTGCCAAGGGTTTGCTCCGGTCGTATTCGAGCTGGGATTCACCATTGATCACGATCGTCAGAATATTGCTCATTGCCGCCCCCGGATAGTGCCTGCCTGCTTCCCGCAACGGGAAAAAAATTCTCGATAACTGGCGTCCGCAAACCCCACCAGGTGCACGCCGTCCAGTGCCAGTACCGGACGCTTGATCAAGGTCGGGTGCTCGAGCATCAATCCGCGGATGGCGGCGACATCGACCTCTGTCTTCAATGCATCGGGCAGCTGGCGCCAGGTCGTGCCACGGCGGTTCAGCAACCGCTCCCAGCCTACCTCGTGCAGCCACACATCCAGCAACACCGGTGTGAGGCCCTGCACGCGCAAATCGTGGAACGCATGGTTCAGGGCGTTTTGTGTCAGCCATTGCCGAGCCTTTTTAACGCTGTCGCAATTTTTTATGCCGTAGAGAATGATCAAGAGAGGGTTGCCTGCGTTTGAAGATGCACGCCAGTAGTAACGTGCGGATCAACGGTTTTTCGGGGTGCTGGTTTGCCAGTCATAGGCACAATCAAGTTGCGCGCGCACCGCCACCACACCGTCCAAGCCATCCTCGATCATGACATCCAGGGGCGTGCGCTGATCGAACAAGCGGTTGGGCCGGTTCATCCAGATGGCGTCCATATTGGCGTTGCGCGGGTGCGCGGTACGCAGGGCATCGGCGATACCCAACAGGTGTTCGATGCGCTCAAGCACCCGATGGTCGTCGGGGAACGGGGTATTCTTGCGAAACTGGCGCATGGCCCCGGGACGGGTTCCTGCCGGCAGGGCCAGGATCAATACCTGGCCTTCGGCGTTCACGCCCCAATGGTCCAACAGATTCACGATGCCCTGGGTCAGGGCCATGCGTTCGTCTTCATCTGGCATTGCATCCACAGCGGCTCCTTGTTCGTACGCCAAGCCCGGCAGGTTGAATAAATCAGAAATGGGTCAAGGGCTGGCGAGGGTAACCCGTGGTCATATCACACCTGCCCACGAAGGGCTGGTCCTCCGCTACCCGCGGCCGTTACGCCTGGGCGCGGTGTAATCCTGTGCAAGCGTAATGGCTAAACCGCGATGAGTAAACCCGACGCACGGGATGCCAGGACGAGCGGGACTCTCCGCCGACAGGCGCGATCCCGCGCCACCCCGTTACACACCCGCGGGCAACGGAGATAAAATCAGGTTTTCAATGACATTTTTGCGCTTTATATTAGCCCTTGCTTAAGGCATCATAATCACCAGGGGCGATTCCTTTCAAATACTTTTAAGACAATTCCGGACACCCTGGTGCCGGCGTGTAGGGTTTTTTTGCATATGAAACAAGTAGTTCTCAACAAGGAACCCCTGGCCGGCGACAAAGAACTACGCGCACGGGTAAAACTCCTGGGCAAGTTACTGGGCAACGTGTTGCATAGCCAGGCCGGTGGCCGCGTGCTCAAGGCGGTGGAAACCCTGCGCAAGGGCTTTATCAATCTGCATCGGCAGGAGGACTCCGCCAAACGCGCGCGCCTCATGGGCCTGATCGATAAGTTGGATCCGGAAATGCTCACCCATGTGGTGCGTGCGTTCACCGTGTATTTCAGCCTGGTCAACAGTGTCGAAGAGGCCTTCCAGCACCGGCAGCGCCGGCGTTGGATGCGCACCGGCGGGCCCCTCTGGACCGGCTCCTTCGACCATACTCTGCGCTGGTTCCACGACCAGGGTGTGAGCGTGGACGAGTTGCAGTCCCTGCTGGATCAACTGCTCTACCTGCCAGTCTTCACCGCCCACCCGACGGAGGCCAAACGCCGCACCATCATGCACGCCATGCGCCGCATCTTCCTCATCGGCGAGCGCCTCAACGATCCGCGTTTAGGCAAGGAAGATATCCGCGACATGACCCGTCAGTTGGAAGCGGAAATCCAGATCCTGTGGAAGACCGACGAGGTGCGCAGCCTGCGCCCCATGGTGCGCGACGAGATCCGCAACGGCTTGTATTATTTCCGCGAGAGCCTGTTCGAGGCGGTGCCGACCACTTACCGCTTCCTGGAAAAGGCCATACGCCGCATCTACAGCCCGGACGTGCACGCTACAACGCCGGTGCGCGTGCCAAGCTTTCTGCGTTTTGGTTCCTGGATAGGTGGCGACCGCGATGGCAATCCCTTCGTCAAACCGGAGACCACGGAGACCGCTGTCTGGCTGCACGCCGAGACGGTATTGCAGGAATACATCACCCGCGTCACCGGCCTGTGCACCCTGCTCACCCAATCTGTGCTGATGGTGACACCCACCGAGGCGTTTCAGGAAGGCCTGCGACGCGACGAGCGCTTCAGTCAGGGTGCGTTCCGCGATCAGGCTGAACGCTTCACGCGCGAACCCTACCGGCGCAAACTCTATCTCATGCGCTATCGGCTGCAGCAGAATTTCAACACCACCCAGCGTCACCTGCATGGCCTCGCGGTCGGCCTGCACGAAGCGGTCTATCCGTCGGCCAAGGAGTTTCTGCAGGACCTGTACGGCCTGCGCGATTCCCTCGTGAGTCACGGCGACAGCGCGATTGCTGAAGGCGAATTGCAGGACCTGATCCGGTTGGCGGAGACCTTTGGCTTCCATCTGGTACAGCTCGATGTACGTCAGGAATCCACCCGCCACACCTCTGCGGTGACGGAATTGCTTGGCCTGCTGCCAGGCAAGAAAGACTATCTCGCCATGGACGAGGCGCAGCGCGTCGCCCACCTGGCGGCTGTGATTGGTGATCAAAAAGACCTGATCGTCGACCGTGCGCGCCTGACGCCGGAGACCCGCGAGACCCTGGCGGTGTTCGACATGATGGCGCGTCTCCAGCGGCAGGTCAGTCCGCAGGCCTTCGGCACCTATGTCATCTCCATGACCCATGCGGCCAGCCATATTTTCGAGGTCATGCTGCTGGCGCGCCTGGCGCGCCTGGCGGGACGCAATGGCATTGGCTGGTTCTGCGACATCCGCATCAGTCCGCTGTTCGAGACTATCAAGGATCTCGCGCACATCGAGGAGGTGCTGGTCGCGCTGCTCGATAACCCGAATTACAAAGAACTGCTGGCGGTGTCCGGCAACATCCAGGAGATCATGCTGGGCTATTCGGACTCGGCCAAGGACGGCGGCTCCCTGGCATCCTCCTGGAATCTATACGAAGCGCAGAAGAAGATCATCCGCATTACGGACGAGCGCAAAGTCGGCTGCCGTTTGTTCCATGGCCGCGGCGGCACCATCGGACGGGGCGGCGGTCCGACCCATGAATCCATCCTGTCACAACCCCAGGGCACGGTGCACGGACAGATCAAATTCACCGAGCAAGGCGAGGTGCTGTATTACAAATACAGCAACACCGAGACCGCCGCCTACGAGCTCTCCATGGGCGTGACCGGACTGATGAAGGCCAGCCTCGGACTGATCCGCCCGGTACGCCAGGACAAAACGGAATATCTGGCGGTGATGGATGCCTTGACGCGCCTCGGCGAAACCAGCTTCCGCGATCTGACGGATCACACCCCCGGCTTCATGGATTACTTCTACGAGGCCACGCCGGTGAATGAAATCGGCCTGATGAATATCGGCTCGCGCCCGTCGCACCGCAGTAAAAAGGACCGCTCCAAGTCGTCGGTGCGCGCCATCCCCTGGGTGTTTGGCTGGGCTCAGTCGCGCCACACGCTACCGGCGTGGTATGGCCTGGGCACGGCGCTGGCCACGTGGCGTGGGCAGGATGCGCAACGCACGACCATGCTCAAGACCATGTACCGCGACTGGCCGTTTTTCCATTCATTGCTGAGCAATACACAGATGGCGCTGTTCAAGGCGGATCTGCGGATTGCACATCAATATGCCGATTTGTGTCATGACGCGGATACCCGCGAACGGGTCTACCAGTTGGTGCGCGACGAGTATCAGCGTACCCTTGAACAGGTCCTGGACGTGGCCGATGCCAGCCGTCTCATCGAGGACGATCCGGTACTGGCCCTGTCGTTGGCACGACGCAATCCTTATCTCGATCCGCTCAACCATATACAGATCGCGTTGCTCAAGCGTTACCGCCAGACGCCGGGGGATGAAGCCAACCCTTCCGCCTGGCTGGACCCGCTGTTACGCTCTATCAATGCCATTGCTGCCGGTATGCGCAACACCGGTTAGATCGAGAACTGACCCCGGCTGTGGATTGCGGCATAGTGGCGGTCGGAGGAAAATGCGATGTGGACTGTCGCTCGCTCCTGTGACGCCTGTAGATCGCTTGCCGGCGTGTACACCCTGTCATGCCCTTTTCATACCTGGCGTGTATAGAGTAGTCTTGAAAACATTGTAATTTAACAATATTAAACTTCCGCGGCGTTTCAGGCTCTAACGCTGCGTTATGCCACAACAAA
>JAYUFH010000390.1:0-26812 GCA_043738765.1 Pseudomonadota bacterium
CATGACCACTACTGTAGTAGCGACCCCCACGGCAATTGCAGCTAGTGCTGTGGCGCCCAGTGAGTACAGCATTGCATGTTCCCACCAATGCAGGTCGAAGCCGAACATGCGCCTGTCTTCCTTGGCTGTCGTGGTTTTTGCCATTTGCGGAATGTCAATGTTGGCGCTGCTGGTACTTATGTCTTTTGTGGTAATCCACTACAGACGCACAAAATCGACCTCAGACACGGAGACGCCTACCGTCGCAAATCACCGGCTGCAAAAAGCAGAGCGAGGAACGAGCGGCGCTTTCTGCTGTCCGAGTGCATGCGATTGTCATGGCCGTTTCTCAGGATCTTGCCGATTATCAAAAACCGAATGCACAACTACTTCACTGTATTCGACAGTATAAAACACAGAGAATGGAAATCGCCTAACCACACAGCCCCTGAAATTCAAATAATGATTCCGATATATTTCTGGATTGTCGATAATCGACTTTAAGGCGTTCTCGATGCAATCCAAGAATTCGAAACCCAGACCTCTTCTCTGCCTTTCGTACCATGCAAAGGCGAGTTCAATATCATCCCTTGCTCTATCCGTGTAACGTAGTCTCATTTGTACTTGTCACGCAGACCTTCGTGCACCGCCTTCCAATCATGCAGCCCCACATTCCCTTCCTTATATTCTTTGTATCTTCTATCCAGTTGTTGTTTTTGCCACTCCGGCATGGGGATTTCAGAATTGCTGGTGGCAATGGAGTCCCAGATATCTTCAACGAGAAGCAGCTTTTCCGATAGCTCCAGCCTGTTAATTTCGTCTTTGATTTGATCCGGTCTCACTTGATCACCTCCGTGGGATTGTTGGAGCACAATGTATATCTGCATGCCATAATTATAATTCAACCGCCGAAATGCAACGTTTAAACACGGCATTTAAGCGGTAATAAAAACCGGATGTAAATAGAATCATGCTGTTAATATTTTTATCCTATCAAGGACCGTGCAAGGAAGCACCTAGGGATAAACCGCGTCTGCTCGATCAAGTTCGCGATGCGCTTCGGCTTCGGCACTACAGTATTCGCACTGAAGCGTCTTACCTCCAGTGGATCAAACGCTTTATCTTTTTTCACCGCGTGCGCCATCCGCTTGACATGGGCGAGCGGGAAATCACCGCTTTTCTTACCCATCTTGCCGTGGATAGGCATGTCGCACCCTCAACCCAGAATCAAGCGCGCGACGGTCCCGTTCCTTCATGGACCGGCTGGAGTCGTGAGCGCCTAAGAGTCAAGGGTCGTGGCACGCCGACACCGGCCGGCCGCGCACTAAATCATCTCAGGAACGCATCATTTCTTCGATCTTGGCCTTATCCGGCGCCAGCACCACACCCTTCTCCGTGACGATGGCGTCGATCAGGCTGGCAGGGGTGATATCGAAGGTCGGATTCCAGGCCCCCGCCCCCGCCGGCGCGGTGGCTTGCCCGGCATAACACAGGACTTCATCGCTGCTGCGGTTTTCGATGGGAATGTCGGCGCCGCTGACGGTGTTCAGGTCCACGGTGCTGGTGGGGGCCACCACCATGAACTTCAGGCCATGATAGCGCGCCGCCACGGCGGTGGAATAGGTACCGATCTTGTTGGCCACATCACCGTTGGCAGCGATACGATCCGCGCCGACGATGACCCACTGCACCTTGCCTTGCTGCATCAGATAGGCCGCAGCAGCGTCGGCAATGAGGGTTACGGGGATTCCTTCCTGCAGCAACTCCCAAGCGGTGAGGCGCGCGCCCTGCAACCAGGGCCGTGTCTCGTCGGCATACACCTGCTGGATACGCCCCGCGGCCACGCCGGCGCGCACCACGCCGAGGGCCGTGCCATAGCCACCCGTGGCCAGGGCGCCGGTATTGCAATGGGTCAGCACGCCGCTGCCGGGAGCGATGAGTGCCGCACCCAGTTCACCCATGCGGTGATTGGCGGCGATGTCCTCCGCATGGATGCATTGCGCCTCCCGCAACAGCCGCGGCAGCGGATCGCTATCGCCCACCTCGGCGATGACGGCGCGCATGCGCTCCACCGCCCAGCGCAGATTCACCGCGGTGGGCCGGGCGGCGGCGAGCGTATCCAGGTCCGGGGCCATAGCCGCACGCCAGTTCACCGGATGCGCACGAAAATGCGCACCTGCCGCCAATACCACGGCATAGGCCGCCGCAATGCCGATAGCCGGCGCGCCGCGCACCACCATGTCGCGAATGGCATCGGCCACGGCGGCCAGCGTATTTAGGGTGATCACCTCTTCCCGCAATGGCAACCGGCGCTGATCGATGAGCTTGAGATGTCCGTCCACCCACTCCACCGCGCGGATACGGTCGTAGGGGATCTGGCCTTCCAGGGGGCGGGGTGCGGGCATGGGGGTCCGGACAAATTTAGGGAAAGCGAAAATACCACAGGCGATAATCCGCCGATAGCACGGCGATGGGTGCTGATATCAATACTGGCAGAGGGGATTCCCGTAGGGTGGATAAAGCGCAGCGTATCCACCATGCCAATTTCATTTGTAGTGCCAGAGTTCAGCCGCGTTGGTGGATTCGGCGCTATCGCACCTTAATCCACCCTACCAAAATAACATGCGGGATGAATTCACCCCAAGGCTTCCGCTATACTGCCGCGAGTCACCAACGGTCACTGGCATGGAAAAAGTCGATACCCTCATCAACGCCCGCTGGGTGATCCCGGTGGAACCGGACGTCAGCCTCGCGCATCACAGCGTCGTGCTGCACCAGGGGAAAATACTGGCGGTCCTGCCCACGGCGGACGCCCGCCAGCAGTATCAGGCGGGGGAGACGATAGACCTTGGCCATCACGCCCTCATCCCCGGCCTGGTCAATGCCCACACCCACGCGGCCATGTCCTTGTTCCGCGGCCTGGCGGACGATCTGCCGCTGATGGAGTGGCTGCAGAATCACATCTGGCCGGCGGAGGCGCGCTGGGCCAAGGCCGACTTCGTGCGCGACGGCACGCGCCTGGCCATGGCGGAGATGCTCAAGGGCGGCACCACCTGTTTCAACGATATGTATTTCTTCCCCGAGGACACCGCCCACGCCGCGCGCGCGGCCGGTATGCGCGCCGTGATCGGGTTGATCATGATCGATTTCCCCACGGCCTACGCCCAGACGCCGGGGGAGTACCTGGAGAAGGGCCTGGCCCTGCACGACACCTTGCGCAACAGCGCGTTGATCAGCACGAGCTTCGCCCCGCACGCGCCGTATACCGTATCGGATGGTCCCCTGGAAAAAATCCGCACGCTGAACAACGAACTGAACCTGCCGGTGAACATCCATCTGCACGAAACCGCCCACGAGGTGGACGCGGCCATGGCCAAGACAGGTCAGCGTCCCTTGCAACGCCTCAACCGTCTGGATCTCGTCAATCCCAATCTGGTGGCCGTGCACATGACGCAGTTGAATGCGGAGGACATCGCCCTGTTGGCGCAGAGCGGCGCACACGTGGTGCATTGCCCGGAGTCCAACCTCAAACTCGCCAGTGGTTTCTGTCCGGTGCATGCCTTGATGCAGGCCGGCGTCAACGTCGCCCTCGGCACCGACGGTGCCGCCAGCAACAACGATCTCGACCTGCTGGGCGAAATGCGCACCGCCGCCCTCCTGGCCAAGGCCGTCAGCGGCAACGCCACGGCGCTCACGGCCCACCAGGCATTGCGCATGGCCACCCTCAATGGCGCACGTGCCTTGGGACTGGACGAACGCATCGGCTCCCTCAAGCCCGGCAAGGCGGCCGACATTACCGCCATCGATTTAAACACCTTGGCCAGTCAGCCGGTGTACGACCCGGTATCGCAAATTGTGTACACCGTCAGCCGCGACCAGGTGACGGATGTGTGGGTGGCAGGCAAACGGCTGCTGCACGACCGCCGCCTCACCACCCTGGACGAGACCGAGATCTTGGAGAACGCCAGCGCCTGGCATGCTAAAATCTCCGGCGAGGCAGAAGGGAATCTCTAATAATTCGGGAATGTAGGGTGGATTAAGCGCAGCGAATCCACCAAACAGTATGATGAAGTGCCACAGGTACCCCTGCCATGCCGACCACCGCCAGCAACGTCGATCAAGAAGAAATCGCCAAGTTCGAAAAACTGGCGGAACGCTGGTGGGACCCCACCAGCGAATTCAAACCCCTGCACGACATCAACCCGTTGCGTCTGGCGTTCATCGACGCGCGCGCACAACTCCAAGGCAAGACCGTGCTGGACGTGGGCTGTGGCGGCGGCATCCTGGCGGAGAGCATGGCCGCCCTCGGCGCCCGCGTCACCGGCATCGACATGGGGGAGGCGCCCCTGGCGGTGGCGCGCCTGCATCTTAAGGAAACCGGCGTCGCCGTGGACTACCGCAAAATCACCGCCGAGGACCTGGCGCAACAGCAGCCGGCGGGATTCGATGTGGTGACTTGTCTGGAAATGCTGGAACACGTGCCCGACCCCGCCTCCACCGTGGCGGCCTGCGCGCGCCTGGTGAAACCCGGCGGCACGGTGTTCTTCTCCACCTTGAACCGCAACCCCAAGTCCTGGCTCATGGCCATCGTCGGCGCGGAATACCTGCTGCGCCTGTTGCCCCGCGGCACCCATGACTACATGAAGTTCATCAAACCTTCGGAGTTGGCGCGCATGTGCCGTCACGCGGGCCTGGACCTGCGCGAATTCATTGGCATGCATTACCAGCCCCTGACGCGTCAGTACTCCCTCGGCCCCGGGGTGGATGTGAATTATCTCCTGCACAGCGAACGCAGGAATGACTGACATCCGCACGGTGCTGTTCGATCTGGACGGTACCCTCGCCGACACCGCGCCGGACCTGGCCTATGCCCTCAACTGCCTGCTGCTGGAACGTGGGCACGCATCCCTGCCCTACGAAGTGCTGCGACCCATCGCCTCCCACGGTGCCAAAGGCCTCATCGGCCGAGGCTTCCAGCTGACGCCACAAGACGCCGGCTACGCCGACCTGCGACAACGCTTCCTGGATATCTATGCCGCCAACCTGGTGCGCGAGACGCGTTTGTTTCCCGGCATTACGGAACTCCTCGACGCATTGCGTGCACGCGGCCTGCGTTGGGGCATCGTCACCAACAAGCCCCGCTTCCTCACCGACCCCTTGGTGCAACAACTCGGCCTACATGACGCCGCCTGCGTGGTCAGCGGCGATACCACCGCCAACAGCAAGCCCCACCCCGAACCCCTGTTATACGCCTGCCGCGAAGCGGGCAGTCTGCCGGCGCAATGCCTGTATGTGGGAGATGCGGCCCGCGACATCGAGGCCGGGCGCGTCGCCGGCATGCAGACACTCGTGGCCCTGTTCGGCTACATTAGCGAGGACGATAGCCCACAGACCTGGGGTGCCAACGGCATGATCAACGAACCGCGTGAAGTCCTGCAGTGGCTGTCCGCCCGTGAATGATGCGACCGTCGTGCTCGGCTTGTTCGGCACTGCCCTCATCGCCGGCCTGCTGGGCTGGCTGTTCGCCAGGATGCGCTGCCAGAAACGTATTATTGAACTGTCCACCACCCTGGACATCGAACGCCGTCAGGCCGATGACAACCTGCGCAAACTGGAACAAACCTTCGCCACCCTGTCGCGGGACGCGCTGAGCAAAAACACCACCAGCTTTCTGCAACTGGCCCAGGAATCCCTCAAGCAGTTTCACGTGCAGGCACGTGGTGACCTGGAGCAAAAGGAAAAGGCCGTGGAGAATCTGGTAAAGCCGATCCGCGAGGCACTGCAAAAAACCGAACAGCAGATCGGCCAGATCGAGAAAGAACGCAAGGAGGCCTACGGCGCCCTCACGCGGCACCTGGAGACCATGGCCCAGACCCAGCTGCAGCTGCACGGCGAGACGCGCAATCTGGTGCAGGCCCTGCGCCGGCCGGAAATCCGCGGCCAATGGGGCGAACTCACCCTCAAACGCCTGACGGAACTCGCCGGCATGGTGGAACACTGTGATTTCACCCAACAGGAAAGCATCAACACCGAGTCCGGCGTGCAACGCCCCGACATGGTGGTGCGCATGCCGGATGGGCGCGAAATCGTGGTGGACGTGAAAACCCCGTTGGATGCCTACCTCAGCGCCGTCGAAGCCACGGATGACGCGACCCGCGCCAAGCACCTGGAACACCACGCACGCAAAGTACGTGAGCGGGTCAACGAACTGTCGCGCAAGGCCTACTGGAGCCAGTTCAAGAATTCGCCGGATTTTGTCGTGCTGTTTATTCCCGGCGATCAGTTCCTCAGCGCCGCCCTGGATATCGATCGCAACCTGCTGGAGGACGCCCTGCGGCAGAAGGTCATCCTCGCCACCCCCACCAGCTTCGTCGCCCTGCTGCGTGCCGTGGCTTATGGCTGGCGCCAGGAACAACTGGCGGCCAACGCGGAACAGATCCGCGACACCGGGGTGGATCTCTACAGCCGTCTCGCCACCTTCTCCGAACACCTCGCCCGGGTGGGCGCCGGCCTGGACAGCGCCGTCGGTCATTACAACAAGGCGGTCGGCTCCTTTGAGTCGAAGGTGTTGCCGGGGGCGCGCAAATTCACCGAACTGGGCGTCAGCGCAAAAAAAGACATGGAAACGTTAGAGCCGGTCGAAAAAGCGGTGCGCGACCTCACGCGCCAGGATTAGGTTAGTCCCCAAGCTGGACGTAGGGTGACCTCCTTATCGTTGGGTTAGTCCGAAGGGCGTAACCCAACAAAACCCCGCCTACGCGACGGAAGCGTCGACCCTGCCCCGCCCTGTCCGCGAAAAAATGTCGGGTTACGCTACGCTCTTGTCCCCGCATGGGGAAACCCGACCTACGAGACTTTGCTCTCCCTGGCTCGGCGGGCGAAAGCGGCGACAAGCCGCCGCACTCCACAAGTAAGTGCTATTATCGGTTATATGACTGACCGCATCGCACCCTACTCGGCCTCGTCCTCAAACGCCTGACCTACCCATGCCCACGACACCCATCAACGAACACCCGTCCGGCACCCCGCGGCCGTGCGTCTTGATCGTGGAAGATTCCAAAACCGCCAAGGCCATGCTGCAAAAAGATCTGGCGGAACAGTATATCCTGCTGCATGCCATGGATGGTGCGGAGGCCTGGGCACTGCTTCAGGAAAATCCGCAGGTCGACCTGGTGATCACCGACATCAATATGCCACGCATGTCGGGCCAGCAGCTGCTGGTGAAGATCCGTACCAGCGATGCCCCGCACGTCCGCAATCTGCCGGTCATCGTCATGACCGGCACCGACGGCAACGCGGATAAGAATCTGGCGTTCCTCAACGGCGCCAATGATTTCGTCAATAAACCGGTGGATGGCCTGGAGATCCAGGCGCGGGTCAACGTCCACTACAAACTCGCCAACACCATCCGTGAGCTGGAAAAAAGCAAAAACGCCCTCGCCCACCAGGCCACCACCGATCCGCTCACCGGTCTGAAAAACCGCCGCAGCTTCCACGAACTGGGCGAGCAGATCCTGCAAGCGGCCAGTGGCGGTGCGGACTTTTCCATAATTCATCTCGACATCGATCACTTCAAACAGGTCAACGACGTCTACGGGCATGCCGCCGGGGACGAGGTCCTGATGGCCGTGGCCAGGCAGCTCAACCATGTGGTGCGTGCACCCGACGTTTCCGGGCGCGGCGGCGATATACTGGCGCGTATCGGTGGTGAGGAATTCGCCATCCTGCTGCCCAACACCAACCGGCTGGGCGCGGCGGTCATGGCAGAGCGCATACGCGCCGCCCTGGAAAAACTGACCATCTGGATAAGCGGGACATGTCTTGCCGTCACCGCCAGCCTGGGCACGGCGAATTTTCGCGGAGAAAAAGTGGAAACTATACGCGAACTGCTCAACATCGCCGATCGACGCATGTATCTGGCGAAAAAACTCGGGCGTAATCGTATTTGTGTGAACGACGATGGGAAAACAAACTTCCATGGTTGAGGCAGGACGGCCGGGGTGTGCAGGTCACACCCCGTTTGCTACTCAGTGTTTTATTTTCTTGTCTATCTCTTTACGTGCGGGTGCAGTCGCGTCGTGAATCACTTCTTTGGTATCCTGTACCAGTTCGCCCGCACGTTCTTTGACGCGCTCGGAAAGATCCGGCTTGGTGGCAAACGGATTGCTCAGTAAGTGCGCGTCCTTGCCGAAATTGATACCCAGGGGAAAGGCGACTATAACGCCGATGACTAAACCGATTACAAATTTCTTCATGCGTAGCTCCAAAGTGTAGTCTCCTGGAATAATAACCTTTTACTTTTGTTTTGACCACATTGCCCATCGCACCGGAAAACGCCGCCTATGCATCCTGTCTGCGACAGGCGCGCCGGCATTACGAAAATTTTCCCGTGGCGTCAATCCTGTTGCCGCGCGCGCTGCGCCGGCCAGTGGCGGCGATCTATGCCTACGCACGCAGTGCCGACGACATCGCCGATGAAGGCGACCTCGATAGTTCCACGCGCCTGGCCTTGCTCGATAGCTATCGCCGCAATCTCGAATCCATCGAACAAGGAGACACACCGACCGCTGAGCTGTTCGTGGCCTTGGCCGATACCATACGCGTCCACGCCCTGCCGCTGGATCCGTTTTACGATCTGTTGGCGGCATTTCGGCAGGACGTAGTCAAGACACGTTACACCGACTTTGATGAACTGCTGCAATACTGCCGACTGTCCGCCAATCCGGTCGGGCGTTTACTGCTGCGGCTGTTTCGCTGCGACAGTGACACGAATGTGGCGCTATCGGATGCCGTCTGCACCGGCCTGCAACTGACCAATTTCCTGCAAGACGTGTGCGCGGACATCGAGCGCGGACGGATCTATCTCCCGCAGGACGCCCTGCACGCGCACGCTGTCGCGCAAGACGACATCCCCGCGCGGCGTTTTGGCCCAGGCTGGCAGCGGCTGATCCACGGCGAAATCGAGCGCGCCCGATGCCTGCTGCTGAGCGGCGCGCGCCTTGGCAGCAACCTGACGGGGCGCTTTGGACTGGAAATACGCTTGACCATCGCCGGCGGTTTGACCATCCTGGACAAACTGCAGGCCATCAACCGCGTACGCTTTATCACCGGCACCCGGCTCACGCCCTTGGACTGGCTGCCTGTACTGTGGCGCTCCCATGGCATACGCTGAGCATGCCGCCAACACACCCGCCCTCGGAAATCCGGCCATGACCCCCGACGAATACTGCCAGCAACAGACCGGCGCCAGCGGTTCGAGTTTTTACTACAGCTTTCTGTTCCTGCCACCGGCGCAACGCCGGGCCATTACCGCGTTGTATGCGTTTTGTCGTGAGGTCGATGATGTGGTGGACGAGTGCAGCGATACCCAGGTCGCCAGAATCAAACTAGCCTGGTGGCGCGAAGAGATCATCAACACCTTTCTGGATAAACCCAGCCATCCGGTCACGCGGGCGCTGCAACCAGCGATACACGCGTATCCACTGCCCCAGACGCTCTTCCTCGAACTGGTCGATGGCATGGAGATGGATCTGCAGCCGGCACGCTACGCCAGTTTTGCCGATCTGAGCCTCTATTGCCACCGTGTCGCCTCGGTGGTCGGCATGCTTTCCGCCGGTATCTTCGGTTACCGCCACGCGGATACTCTGGACTTCGCGCGCCATCTTGGCATGGCTTTTCAATTGACCAATATCATCCGCGACGTGGGTGAGGACGCGCGGCGTGACCGCCTCTACTTGCCGGCGGAAGACCTTCAACACTTTGAGGTCAGTGCCGCGGATATCCTCAATGGCCGGGAAAGCGCCGCGCTGTACGCGCTCATGGCGTTTCAGGCGGAACGCGCCGAGTCCTATTACCGCCAGGCGCAGGACGTGTTGCCCGCGGAAGACCGCAAGGCACAACTGCCGAGTTTGATCATGGCGGATATCTATCGCGCGAATCTCGCAGAAATACGCGCCGATGGCTTCCGTGTACTGCATCACAAAACTGTTCTGCCGCCGCTGCGCAAAATGTGGATCGCGTGGAAGACCCGGCGGCGCGAACGCCGCCTCGCCCGCCGGGTCGCGGCCGGCGCATGAGCGTCCTGGTCGTCGGCGGCGGATGGGCGGGGCTGGCGGCGGCCGTTGAACTGACGCGCCATGGGGTGCCCGTCACACTCCTGGAGGCCTCGCGCCAGCTCGGCGGCCGGGCGCGCGCCGTACGCTTCGGCGGACAGCGGGTGGATAATGGCCAGCACCTGCTCCTGGGCGCCTACACGGCCGTATTGAATATGTTGAAAGTACTGGAGGTGCGGGAAGCCAGCGTATTGCGCCGCAGCCCGCTCCATCTCCACTTTCTGGATGGCGCAAACTGCATCAGCCTGCGTACGCCGCGCTTGCCTGCGCCCCTGCATCTGGCCTGGGGGTTGTTGCGGGCACGCGGGTTGTCGCTGAGACAACGGGTCGCTGCCCTGCGCATGGCCCACGGCATGCGTCGCAACCGTTTCCATCTCGAACCGGACATAACAGTGCAGGCCTACCTGCAGGGTATGCGCCAGGACCCGCTACTGGTGCGTGCCCTTTGGCATCCGCTCTGCCTGGCTGCCCTGAATACACCGGCGGAACGGGCCTCGGCGAATATTTTTTTGCGCGTCATGCAGGAGGCATTTTTTTCCACGCGCCGGTCATCGGACGTCCTCGTACCCATCGCTGACCTCGGCACCTGTGTGCCGGAACCGGCGCGCGATTACATCGAACGCCAGGGCGGCAGCATCCGCCTGGGCAGCCGCGTCACCGGCATCCACCTGCACGCCAGTCGCATGCGCGGGGTGCAACTGGGACAATCCACGCTGCTGGCGGAACAGGTGATCCTCGCCACTACGCCGGAGGCTGCCCTCACCCTATTGCAACCGCACGCTGCCTTGCAGGAACAGACGCAGCAGTTGTCAAATTTGCACAGCCTGCCCATTTGCACGCTGTACTTGCAATACCCGCAGGACACCACGTTGCGACGCGATTTTGTCGGCCTGCTGGGCGGCACGGCGCAATGGGTGTTCGATCGCGGACGCCTGACCGGCGAAAACGGCCTGATGGCGGTGGTGATCAGCGGTCCCGGCGCGCACATGCGGGAAGATGGTGCCTCCCTCACACACCGCATCGCGCAGGAACTCAGCGTGCACTTTCCCCACTGGCCGGCGCCCCTGACCAGCAAACTCATCCGCGAACGGCGCGCCGGTTTTGCCGCCACGGTAGGCGTGGAGCGCCATCGCCCGTCCCATGCCACGGGTGTCGCCGGTCTGTGGCTGGCGGGCGATTACACCGCCACCGGCTACCCGGCAACCCTCGAAGGCGCCGTACGAAGTGGGGTAGAATGCGCACGTCTACTCCTGCAAGGCGGAAAGTGAATCATGCAACCCTATGAAGCCCCCCGCGACCTGCTCGCGCACCGCGTCATCCTGGTCACCGGTGCCGGTGACGGTCTCGGACGCGCGGCGGCCCTCGCCTACGCCCGCCACGGCGCCAGCGTCATCCTCCTGGGACGCACGCAGAAAAAGTTGGAAACCGTCTATGACGAAATCGAACAACAGGGTGGACCGCTACCCGCCATCATGCCCCTGGATCTCGGCAAGGCCGGCATGGATGCCTACCAACAAGTGGCGGATGGGATCACCCAGGAATTCGGACGACTCGATGGCCTGCTGCACAACGCCGCTTTTCTCGGGGCACTGGCGCCCTTTTCCTTAAGCAGCCTGGAGATGTGGCCGCAGGTCATGCAGATCAATCTTAACGCCGCCGTGCTGCTGACGCGCGCCTGCCTGCCCCTGCTGGAACAGTCTCCGGACGCCTCCATCGTCTTTACCTCCGACAGCGTCGGACGCAAAGGCCGCGCCTACTGGGGCGCCTATGGTGTGTCTAAGTTTGCCTTGGAGGGATTCATGCAAATCCTGGCAGCGGAGTTGGAGGGAACCACCAACATCCGTGTCAACAGCCTCGACCCGGGCGCCGTCATGACCTTCCTGCGCACCCGCGCCTATCCCGGCGAGGATCACAAACTACTGCCGCTACCGGAACAGGTGATGGCGGTCTATTTATACCTGATGGGCCGGGACAGTGCCGGTGTCACTGGCCAGGCGCTGAACGCCCAGACCAGCACAGCGTCAGCCGTTCAATAATCGCGCACCCACCTCATCGAAAATAGTAGCCGAGTTGCACGCCATATACGTCCTGGTGGCTTTCCGGCTGCCAGACTATGTACCCGGTCGGCACGCCATTCGCTGTGTCGATCACCGTATTGGATTGGCTGAAGCGGTAACTATCGTAGTACAACGATGCGCCCCAGCGGCTATGAGCAGCGTTGCCGAACTCCCATTGATACCTGGCAAAGAATGAGACGCGTCCCTTGGGATTCAAAGTCACGTTATCGGCTGCAACCTGATAACCATATTCATAGACGTAAAACGGATACTTCAAGCCCGCCTGCAGGTAATGCCTGGCCTTGCCCATCTCATGAAAGTAACCCAAACCCAACTTGGCATTGAAGGCATAATAGTTTTCATCCCCACCGTACACCTGCCCTAAACCCTGGACGTAGGAATCTTTTATACTGCGTAACCAGAAATCCAGCCCGGCACCCGCGAGCAGATCCAGGCCATGCAACCGACGCTCGAAACGGTAGCCGCCGAGGGCATCGAACTGCAGACCAAAATACGAAGTCGTCGACTGCACGGGGATGCTGGTGAGCTGGGTTTCCCCATTATAGTCAACCGAGCCGAGGTAGAGTTTTCCGCCAAAACTGTATACCACCCCGGAATTCAGGCGTCGAAGATTATCGAAATTAACCGCCACGCTGTAGCGCTGACCGGACTCTTCAAGCAACTGGCGCTTGTCGGTGTCAATCTCGCGCCAGCGAAACTGCTCGACCCCGCCGTGCATCGAAAACGTGGAGCTTTGCTCGGCATAAGCCTGGGGCAAGAACCCGAGCAGCGACCACACTCCAACATGCAACCAGTAGTTAGGATTTGCCATATTTTCTTACCCTTTGCTGATGAATTGGCAGAACCACATTATTGCCCGAAAAAAAATCCGCCCACCTCGCCTGTCCTGGCACTAGTTTGCACAATGCCACTTGAATAGGCCATGGACATTGAGTTGTAACAGGACAATGTGCGGGAGAAACTGTAGATACACGGCGTGGCATACCTTCCCCCTACAAATCATCGGCAATTTAGGTCCCGATTCTGGGCACTTAACATTGGCCAAGGCGGGAAGCCGTGCTTTTTCGCCAACAGGCTATAGCGACTACACCTAGACTAGTGGACGCCATCATGAAATTCGTGATTAGATTATCGCATATGGCCGACAATGCACTCATCGATTCCTTCCAACGGCGTATCGACTACGTCCGACTCTCCGTCACCGACCGGTGCGATCTGCGCTGTACCTACTGTATCCCGAAAGATTTCAAGGATTTCCACGAACCCGAACACTGGTTGACGTTCGACGAAATCGAACGCGTGATCCGCGCCTTTACCGAACTGGGCGTACGCCGTGTGCGGCTGACCGGCGGCGAACCCCTGTCCCGCGGTAAGCTGGCAGTGTTAGCGACACGTCTGGGACAATTGCCGCACCTCGATGATCTGTCCTTAAGCACCAATGCGACCAAACTGAAAAAACTCGCCCTACCGCTGAAACAGGCGGGCGTTAGCCGTATCAACGTGAGCCTCGATTCTCTTAAACCGGAACGCTACGCCGAGATCACCGGCGGCGGCAAGCTCGGCAATGTCCTCGATGGCCTCATGGCCGCGAAAGCCGCTGGCTTCCACCCGATCAAAATCAACATGGTGGTCATGAAAGGCATCAACGACGATGAGATCGCCGACATGGTGGCCTTTTGCATCGCGCAGGATTTCACCCTGCGTTTTATCGAGACCATGCCCATGGGGGATACCGGCCGCGAGGCGACGGACCATTACCTCGATCTGCAGGAGGTCAAACGCACGCTGGCGCAGCAGTACGATCTCATCCCCGCGGTGATGCAGGGCGGCGGGCCGGCGCGCTATCTGCGCGTCGCGGGTACGGAACTGTGCATCGGCTTTATCACGCCGATCTCACAGCACTTCTGTGAAACCTGTAATCGTGTACGCATCACCGTGGACGGCACGCTCTACACCTGTCTCGGACAGGAAAACAACCTGGAATTGCGGCCTTTGCTACGGGCGGGAATGTCAGACGAGGAATTAAAACAGGCCATCGTTCAGGCAATAGTGCTTAAACCCGAACGACACGAATTCACCACACAGCCGGGGAAAATCGTGCGCTTCATGTCCCTCACCGGGGGCTGAGGGGCCTATCCAGACTCCCGGACAGTACATCGCAGACTCATCAGCGCCGACTGAGACTTTTAATCAGCTTGTCTTCCAACTCGATGCGCACCGCCAACTCCTCCCCCAACTGCGACATATCTTTCGAAAGAGAGGTCAACTCGGTACAGTGGTCCTCGCAGTCATACTTATCGTTGAAATCCAGGGCCATCTCCGTGGATTCCGCGATACGCGGGTACAACCGGCCGGCCAGATTGCCTACGACCTCGCGGCGTTCCGTACCTTCGACGATCCGCTCATACAAAGCGAAGTGACCGGCAGCAATATAATCCACCAGTATCTGGCAGAATGACTGCAGGAGTTTTTGCACCGGGCGGGTGGGCGAGTAAGGTTCCACACCGGCGAGGCGGCAGAAGATCACCAACATTTCGGTGCGTTCTGCCACCAATTTATCGACCAATTCCTGGCTGTGACCGCGACGTTCATTCACTCCTGTTTTTACCGTGGACATGTCCGTTGCGCTCCCGAGTGCTAAACACTTTAACCTAGTCATTTAGAACTCAGTATACGGAGTTGAAGTGTTTTTGCAATCCTCCCCACCTCCCGCTACGCCACCAATACTTTCTTTTATTTCGTGACGTTGTGGTTAGAACTTTAGCAAACACTTAAACTCGCGATACGGCCGATCAGGGCCGCGCCTCAGGCCCTCATGCCATAATAGGCGATGCCTAAATACTACTCCGCCCGGGTGCCTTGGTCTCTTGGATCGCTTTTCAGACAGTGTGCTGGATTGCTGCGGCCTTAAGCATGCGCACGTATTCGTGCGGCGCCTGGTGTAGTGCCTCGCAATTATTGGAACCTTGAATGATTAGCCCAGCGCACCCCACCGTCCCCTCTCCGTGCGGTTTGTGCCTCCCCGAAGGGGGCCCAACGGGGAGAGAGTTTTAGGATGAGGGGGAGTCTTCGGCCCCTGTCCCTCATCCTGTTTCGACCTGCGGGTTTTGCCTCCCCGAAGGGGGCGGAGGGAGAAGGGACCCTGGGTTTTAAGCGAGGGAAGCGTGACGGTAAACATAAGCTCTAAACAGAACGAAGCACGACACTAGCACCTCCCCATAATGACCCTTAAAATGGCGCACCCGGCATGCGGCCCTTCAGTCCGCGCAGCATATTCTGCATGCCACCCTTGCCGAAGCGCTTCATCATCTTCTGCATCTCGCCAAACTGTTTGAGCAACCGGTTGACGTCCTGCACCTGGGTACCGGAACCCGCGGCGATGCGGCGCTTGCGCGAGCCCCGGATCATGTCCGGAAAACGCCGCTCCTGCGGGGTCATGGAATTGATGATGGCCACCAGACGCCGGGTCTGTTTCTCCGCCATCTGCGCCTGAGCCGCGTCCGGTAATTTGCCCATGCCTGGCAGCTTGTCCATAAGACTGGCGACACCCCCCATTTTTTCCATCTGCTGCAGCTGATCACGGAAATCCCCGAGATCGAAGCCTTTGCCTTTGGTGATCTTGTGCGCAAGCTTCTTGGCCTGCTCCTGGTCGACGGTGCGGTGCGCCTGCTCCACCAGACTTAATACATCGCCCATGCCGAGTATGCGCGAGGCCAGGCGATCCGGGTGGAAAGGTTCCAGAGCATCGGTCTTTTCGCCCATGCCGAGGAACTTGATCGGCTTGCCGGTGACATGGCGCACCGACAAGGCGGCACCGCCGCGCGCATCGCCGTCGGTCTTGGTGAGCACAACACCCGTCAAAGGCAACGCGTCGTTGAAGACCTTGGCGGTGTTGACCGCGTCCTGACCGGTCATGCTGTCCACTACAAACAAGGTTTCGACAGGATCAATCGCGGCGTGCAGGGCGACGATCTCCTGCATCATGTCCGCGTCGATATGCAGGCGCCCGGCGGTGTCAACGATCAGCACGTCTACGGATAACTTACGCGCCGCCTCCACCGCGGCCCGGGCAATATCCACCGGTTTCTGGTCCGGCGTACTGGAAATGAATTCGGCGCCCACGTCGCCCGCCAGTTTTTTCAATTGCTCGATGGCCGCAGGCCGATAGACGTCGGCGCTGACCACGGCAACACTTTTCTTTTCCCGCTCCCGCAGATAGCGCGCGAGCTTGGCCACACTGGTGGTCTTGCCCGCACCCTGCAGGCCCGCCACCAGTATCACCGCTGGCGGCCGCACCGCGAGATTCAGGCGGTCGTTGGCCTCGCCCATGAGTCGCACCAGGGCATCGTGCACCACCTTGATGACCACCTGCCCCGGGACGAGACTGGCGAGCACCTCCTGGCCGATGGCCTGGGCGCGCACGTCGTCGATGAAGGCCTTGACCACCGGCAACGCGACATCCGCTTCCAACAAGGCCATGCGCACCTCGCGCAACGCATCGCTGATATTGGCCTCGGTCAACCGGCCTTCGCCACGCAGGCTTTTGAGGGTGGCTTGCAAACGGGTGCTGAGATTTTCGAACATCTCGGGATCTATCCTCTGGCCACGGGAAAAACGGTGTCTAGTCTCTGTCGGAGTGAATTATACCCCGGACCTCATGGAACTACCTTAAGCATTTATCCACAGCTATGCCAGGCACCGAACTCGTTAGATACATGCCCGCGTCCTTCAAGATGTGCAAAGCCGCACACGAAATCACGGCTCCCTTCTGATAGTTTTTAGCCATGGTTAAGGTCATGCCGAGGCCCCACTGGATATGGACATCGACGCCGTCCAGCACAGTGCCCAAGACGAGCAAGTGTGCTGGAGAAATGAACAGACCTGTTTCCTCTTCATCTGCGGCGCAACCTGTGCCATCATGCCGGCGGAACCTTCAACGATGAACACCGCATTCATGAATCTCCTGGCCATGGCGCTCTATGTCAGCGCCGGCCTGCTGCTGTGGCGCGACCTGCGACTGGGTGCGCGTGCCAGCGGCGGCGCCCGCCTGGGTATTTTCAGCCTGGCGGCCGGTGCGCTCATCCTGCATGCGGCGGTACTGTATGCAGGACTCCTGCGGGACGATGCCCTCAATCTCGGCCTCACCAATGCGGTGTCCCTGGTGGCCTGGGTGGTGGCGCTGATCTACCTGCTCTCCACCATCCGCCGGCCGATAGAAAGCTTGGGTGTGTTCATCCTGCCGTTCGCCGCGCTGACCATGCTGGTGGAGTGGCTCTTCCCCATCGGTCACCGGCTGATCCTCAACAGCACACCGCTGTTCTCCGCGCACATCGTCATTTCCCTCGTGGCCTACAGCTTGATGAGCATCGCCGTCGTGCAAAGTCTCATGCTGGCGCTGCAGGAAAAGCAGCTGCGCAGTCACCATCCCGGCGGCATACTGCGTTCACTACCGCCACTGGAGACCATGGAAAGCCTGATGTTCAGCATGATCGGTCTCGGCTTCCTGTTGCTCACACTGACCCTCATCAGCGGGATTTTCTTTTCCGAGGCGGTGTTCGGCAAACCCTTAAGATTCACCCACCACATTCTGCTGTCCCTCATCGGCTGGTGCGTATTCGGGATATTGTTGCTGGGGCGCTGGCGTTTCGGCTGGCGCGGCCGTACCGCCCTGCACTGGACCTTGAGCGGCTTTGTCCTGTTGGCGTTGGGCTATTTCGGCAGCAAGTTTGTCCTGGAAGTGATACTGCACCGCTGACCGCCAGCTCCCTGCCCCGGCGGCTGCGTCGATGCGGCACCGCACATCGCGTCGTGCACATGGCCTGATGACCGCCGGCACAGGCCGGAGTGTCCCCTCCACCCCCCTATGCTAGAATCCACCGTTGCACAAGAACCCTGAGGCAAACAAGACTTGGATGACATTCCCGTCAGTACGTTGTTTGGCATACTGATCCTCCTCATTTTTGTTTCCGCGTTTTTCTCCGCCGCCGAGATCGGCATGCTGACCCTCAACCGCTACCGGCTGCGGCACCTCGCGGAATCCGGTCACCGGGGGGCGCGCATCGCGCGCCGGTTGCTGACGCGCCCCGACCGGCTGCTGGGCTTGATACTCCTGGGCAACAACCTGGCCAATATTGCGGCCTCGTCCGTGGCCACCATACTTGCGCTGCAACTCTATGGCGAACCCGCCATCGCCGTGGCTGCCTTTCTGCTCACAATGTTGATATTGATCTTCGCTGAAGTCGCGCCCAAGACCCTGGCGGCAATGAATCCGGAGCGCGTCGCCTTCCCGGTCGCCTACATCCTGCTGCCAATGCTGACCTTGCTGTATCCAGTGGTATGGATCGTCAACGTCGTCGCCAACCTGTTCCTGCGTCTCCTCGGCGTATCGATCCATGGCAGCCGCGCGGTAAAAATAACCTCTGAGGAATTACGCGCCATCGTCATGGAGGCCGGCGCGCTCATGCCCGAGACTCACCAGGACATGCTGCTCGCCATCCTGGACCTGGAGAAGATTACCGTCGAGGACGTGATGGTGCCGCGGGGAGAGATCGAAGGCATCGACCTGGATGCCGAATGGGACGAGATCGTGGCACAACTCGCGACCAGTCATTACACGCGTGTGCCGGTGTATCACGGCAACCTCGACAAGATCATCGGTATCGTTCATCTGCGCAAGGTGTTGCATCTCATGCGCAACAACAACTTCAACCGCGAAGAGCTGATGAAAATCCTGCTCGAACCGTACTTCGTCCCGGAGGGCACACCGCTGAGCACCCAGCTGCTCAACTTCCGCGCGGTCAAGCGGCGCGTGGCCCTGGTGGTGAATGAATACGGCGATATAGTAGGGCTGGTGACACTGGAGGAGATCCTGGAGGAAATCGTCGGCGACTTCACCAGCCCGGCCCCCGGCACGTCGGATGAAGTGCAGCCACAGGAGGATGGCAGTTATCTAGTCAACGGCAGCACCAACATCCGCGATCTCAACCGCCGCCTCAACTGGAAACTGCCCACCACCGGCCCGAAGACCCTCAACGGGCTGATTACCGAATATCTCGAGGACCTGCCCGAACCCGGCACTAGTCTGATGTTGGATGGCTATCAGGTGGAGATCATCCGCACCCGTGGTACGGCGGTGCAGACAGCACGCATCTGTCTCAAGACAGCACCAACGGAGCCGGGCCAGTTGGGTAGGTTGGGGTGAGCGCAGCGAACCCCAACATAGTCACAGCAGGCCGGGTGGGCACACTTGCGCCCAGTGCCGGTCTATCCTGATTCCGTTGGGGTTCGCTGCGCTCACCCCAACCTACTGTTCTAGTCCACATCTGTCGCGCCAACTGCGGGCTTGCGCGGGACAGTGTCGATGGGCGATGACTTTGCTGCCTCTGCGTTAGGTGTGTTCGGCTTACCCTGCTTGGTCAACCAGTACAGAATAAGCCCAGTTAACGACACGTTAAGGACGATGCCCACAATCCAGAATGTACTCATGCGCTCAACCTCCTCCCACGAATGGATATCATCGGCGCTCGGAGGACTTCTGCGCCACGTCGTCACGCACGTACAAGGGCAAGGCCTCCTGCGCCGCCACAGTACTGCCCGCAGCGACACCGCGCGCACCCAATTCCGCCACGTGCCTCGCCCGCGGCCAGACGTGGGCTTGCCAGGTATCGATGCTGGTTCCCAAGCGCGCCAACAGCGCGGCGGCATACGCGTCCCAACCACTACCGACCCCAATCCAGGTGTCGTCACCCGGCAGGACGATATCCCCCGGTGCGGACACACGCTCCGGCTCCACCAGTGTCATGCCGTTGCCGGTATTGACGCAAACACCCCAATACACCTGCCCCATGCGCGCATCGAGGGCGGCCATCACGCGCGCGGTGTCCTGCCCCTGGGCCAAGGCCGCCAGGGTAGGTACCGGCACCACCGGCAGATCGGCGCCGAAGGCCAACCCTTGCACGACACCGGCGCCGATGCGTAATCCGGTAAAGGAACCCGGGCCACGTCCGAAGGCCAGGGCATCCATCTGTCCAAGGGAATAACCGCCCTCGGCAAGCACCTCTTCGACCATCGACAGGATCCGTTCCGAGTGTCGTCGACCGAGTTCAAAGCGCTCCACCACTTGCCCATCGTGCCAGACGGCAGCGGAACAGGCTTCGGTGGCGGTCTCCAGGGCGAGTATTTTCAATGGGTGGGATACGGTGTGAATGACAGGCTATGCTAACACGCAGCGCGGTCGCGATACGCTGCACCCGCTACCGTCTGGTCACGGGACATACATGGACTTACGGTCGTTAAGGTACAACCAACCTTTGACGATACGATAAATCACCCACACAAAATTGGCGCACAAGACGAAGTAACCCACCACCAAGATCAGCGTCAAGCCGCCCAGCGCCCACCACAACAGTGAGAACCAAAATGTGCGGATCTGCCAGCGGAAGTGCGACGCCAGCCAGGTTCCCGACACATCGGGGAGTTTGACGTAATTAATAATCAGCGCGACAAGGTAGGTAATACCGCCAAAAAACAACAGCGCCTGCAGCGCATAGACCAGGGTGGTGATATTCACCAACGGTGTGAGGTCGGCAGATTGATCCGCCTGAGTCGATCCGGACACTATTTATACTCCGTGATGGCGTCGGGAGATGTTACCCGGTTGAGGGCAGCTTGCGCCAGACCAGTATCCGATTATTGGCGGGCATGGTCACATCCTGCACCAATACCATGCCCTCGGCCGCGGCCAGCGCGTCCAACGCCTCGAAATCCCGAATGCCGCTGCGTGGATCACGTTGTTTGAGCCAGACATCGAACTGGGCATTGCTATCGCTGGTAAAATGCCCGGCATAATTGAACGGACCATACAGGCATAAGAGCCCGCCCGGTTTCAATGTCCGCCCCACCCCCTGAAACAGATGTTGCACTTGCGGCCAGCCAACAATGTGGGCTGTGTTCGCGGAAAAGACCGCATCCATATCCCGCACCGGCCACACCGCCGCATCCACATCGATATCGAGGGGCGCGCGCACGTTGGGCAAGGCCGCCTCCGCGATCCAGGCGTATATGCCGGGATGCTGCTCCGGCAAGTCGCTGGTTTGCCACAGCAGGTGCGGTAAGTGGCGTGCAAAAAATACGGCGTGCTGTCCGGTGCCACTGCCGATTTCAAGCACCTCGACGCTGTGCGTAAGCACATCCCGCAGAATATCGAGGATCGGTTCCTGGTTGCGTTCGCAGGCTTGTGAAAATGGTTTCGTGACGTGCGGCATACGGGCTCTTGGTCTAGTGATCGGTAACAGAACGCCTCCCCTTGCACGATGGCATGCAAGACAATCGCCTGAACCGGTTTGCGTCCCCGGGTACCGGCCACCGTCGCGGCGCAGTAACCGTTAATACGACGTGTTGACGACGGCGGAAACCTCGACCTTCTTCAATGAATTATGCGTACGAAAACCCAGCTGGGGTTTTTCCGCGAGCAATGGCGTACCGCTGATCCGGATGCCACCATCGCGCAGCGCGATGGTGGCGGATTCGATATACCCCTTGAGGGGCATATCATTAATAAAGAGTACCAGGACTTCGTCGCCCTGCACCCGGGTTTTATTGGAATTGCCAGTCACGCCGCTCAACGGAATTTTTCCGCCCTGAGCCACCGTCACACTCACGCTTGTGGCAGCCTTGGCCCCGCTACGGGTGGTCACGACGACATGCAGCAAGCCGCTGTGCTGCATGCGGACTCTGCCGGAAAAGGCATAGACCGACACCTTGCCGGTGGTGCGAACTTTGTATATCACCTCATTGCCCGCCTTCAGCACCAACTCTTCGCCACTCTGCAACGGCCTGTCTAAGGTGATGAGAAACGGGACAAAGTTACCGTTCTCCACCTGTTCCGGGACAGTGACCGTCAAGTTCGGCAAGGGGGCGGCGGGCGATGTGACGCAGCCGCCCAGGCCTAACAGGGTGGCGAGGAACAGCATCATCGAACTGAAACTTGCTTTCATGGATAACCGCGTCGCTCCTATTGAATAAACGCCCGGATCGAGCGGCACAAGGTTCTAAAAATAATGCCGCACAACCGCGGAAGTAGTAGAGGCAGGGTGGGCATCGCCCGCCAGCGGATATCAACAGAGGCCGCGTGTGGCGGGCGATGCCCACCCTACATACCAGGTGCTGCCTATGTCGCTCAATCTAAAAAATCCCCGTGGCCCGTCATCGCCGTGACGACCTGCACCCGCCGGGACTATCTACAGCGGCGGCATTGATCTTCATCGCGGCAAGAACCCAAGTTTGGACCGCAAGTCTACCAGCGAGCCGCAAGTTAGCATAAAAGGAAACGACAAAAACACCACCGCCCATAACATGAAACGGCGCAATCATCGGCTGGCGGTAAATATATTTCACTCCAGCCCACTGGCATCCGCCAGACTAGGCGCCATCAGAAAAAAACGCCTGGACCACCGCTGGGTCGTGGGTGCGGCGCAGGGGCGGCAGGCTGGCAAGAAATATTTTTCCGTAGCCTTTACTGAGCAAGCGAGGGTCGCACAGCATTAACACGCCTTTGTCATGCACATCGCGAATCAGGCGTCCCGCCCCCTGCTTCAGGGCAATCACCGCGTTGGGCAACTGGTGCTCCATGAAGGCACTGCGCCCTTCCCGCTCCATGGCTTCGCCGCGTGCCTGCAACACCGGATCGTCCGGTGAGGCGAAGGGCAACTTGTCGATGATCACCGTAGACAAAGCCTCACCGCGCACATCCACCCCTTCCCAGAAGCTGCTGGTCCCCAGGAGCACGGCGTTGCCGAGATCGCGAAAACGCTGCAACAGCTCCGAGCGTGGCGCGCTACCCTGGACCAACAAGGGGTAGCTAATGCGCCCCGACAACAGCTCCGCGGCCAGCTTCAAGGCGCGATGACTGGTAAACAACATAAACGCGCGACCGCGACTGGCTTCGAGCACCGGTATCGCCAGCTCCACCACGCGCTCGGTGTAGTCCGGTGCCGAGGGAGGTGGCAGTCCACGCGGGACATACAGCAACGCCTGGGTGGCGTAGTCGAAGGGGCTGTCCCACTGCGCCGTCTGCGCCTCGTTCAGACCGAGCTGCGCTTGAAAATGACTGAAACTGTTACCCACAGCGAGGGTTGCCGAGGTGAATATCCAGGCCTTCTGGCCGTCCGCCAGGCATTGCTGGAAGGGTGTGGCGATATCCATGGGCGTCATGCGCAGGACAAAATGGCGCACGCTGGTTTCGAACCAGCGCACATGTTCGGGCGGTGGTTGATCACTCAACAGGAACGCGCGATCGAGCAGCTCCTGGGATCGCCGCCAGCAGTTGGCCAGGCCGGTGCCCTTGACGGCGGCGCGCTCCAGCAATGCCGACAGCTGCGTTAATGCCGACCGCATAGCCTCCAAGGCACCCTGAAAGGGTTTGTGCTGCTCGATCTTGCCCCACGCGGCGCGGCGCGGTTCGATGCCCAGGGCGAGGCGCAGGTCTGCCACCGCCTTGTCGAGGACGCGCGCCGCCGCCTCCAGTCCTGCCACCGCGCTGTGCTCCTTGTGTTCTTCGGTGATGCTATCCCGGCCCAGGCCCAGCAACTGCTGGCTGCTCACGCTGCTGCCGAAAAAATTCGACGCAATGTCCGGCAGCTGGTGGGCCTCGTCGAAGATCACCGCCTCGACCCCGGGCAGGAGTTGACCGAAGCCTTCTTCACGCAACACCAGATCGGCAAAAAACAAATGATGATTCACCACCAGGATCTCCGCCGCCAAGGCCTCGCGCCGCGCCTTATTGACGAAACAGGTATTGAAATACTCGCAGGTGCTGCCGAGACAGTTCTCCGGAGTGGAAGTCACCTGCGGCCACACATCCACCTCTTCGGGCACGTCCGCCAGTTCGCTGGTGTCACCGGAGGCCGTGCGTCCGGCCCACTCGCGGATCTTGCGTAAATTATCCGTGCGCACGCTAGTCCCAAAACGCGTCTCGATCTCGATTCGCTCCAGACGATGCAGGCACAGATAGTTCGCCCGGCCCTTGAGCAAGGCAATCGTCACCGGCACGCCCAGGGCATCGCGGATGGTGGGCAGGTCGCGCTGAAACAGTTGATCCTGCAGCGCCTTGGTGCCGGTGGAGATGAGTACTTTTTTGCCGGACAGGATGGCCGGCACCAGATAGGCCAGGGTCTTGCCCGTGCCGGTGCCGGACTCGGCGATAAACACCGCACGATCTTCGATCGCCTGCTCGATGCGCGCCGCCATGTCCTGCTGCGTAGGCCGCGCCACGAAACCCGGCAGGCGTCCGTTGAACGGACCGCCTACACCGAGGGCGGCGGCGCTAGCGGTCTGTGGAACGGTCAGCAAAACATTGCTCCAAGCCCGTTTGCCAATCCGGCAGACGCAAGCCGAAAACCCGTTGGAGCTTGGCGCCGCTCAACACTGAATACGCCGGCCGCGGCGCGGGGGTGGGGTACTCGCTCGTCGGAATGGGCAACACACGCACCCGGTCGGCCTTGCCCGCCGACTGGATAATGTGACGGGCAAACTCATACCAAGTGGCGCTACCTTGGCAGGCGACGTGGTACAAACCGCAACGCGCAGATTGCAACCGGCCGCCCTCGAACATCTGCTCCAGCATAGCGAGTGTCGTCTCCGCCACCAACCGGGCGTAAGTCGGACTGCCGGTCTGGTCGTTGACCACGCGCAACTCCGTGCGCTCCTCCGCCAGACGCAGCATGGTCTTGAAAAAGTTTTTGCCCTGGTTGGAATAAAGCCAGGCGGTGCGCAGTATCAGGTGCTGGGCGCAACCCGCCGCCACCGCCTGTTCACCCGCGAGCTTGGTGCTGGCGTACACACCGCTGGGTCGCGTGGCGGATTCTTCGGTGTAGGCGGTGTGCGCCTTGCCGTCAAAGACATAGTCGGTGGAATAATGCACCAGCAGCGCGCCCTGCGCCGACGCGGCCTGCGCCATCATCGCCGGCGCGTCCACGTTGACACGCTGCGCATTGGCGGCATCCGACTCCGCCTGGTCCACCGCGGTATAGGCCGAGGCATTGACGATGATGCCTGGGCGCTCCTGTTCGATGACCCGCCGCAAAGCCACGGCATCCCCCAGGTCGCACTCCTCCCGATCGTAGCCTGCCAGCGTGCCGAGCCGCGGCAACCGCTGCGCAAGGAACGAACCCAGTTGTCCACGGTGACCGAAGAGCAGTATCTTCATGCCGGGAGGATCAGGTCCTTGAATAATTTACCTTCGGTGTCTTTGGCGGACAACAGCGGTTGCGGAATGGGCCAAGCGATCCCCAGCGTCGGATCGTTCCATAACAAGGTGTGCTCGCGTCCCGGGTTGTAATAGTCGGTCACCTTGTACAGCACGTGCGCCGTGTCGCTGGTGACGCAGAATCCGTGGGCGAAGCCCGCCGGCACGTAGAGCTGTTTGTGATTATCCGCGGACAACATCTCACCATGCCACTGGCCAAAGGTGGGCGAATCCTTGCGGATATCCACCACCACGTCAAAGATCTCGCCGGTGATCACGCTGACTAATTTACCCTGCCAACCGGGATACTGATAATGCAGACCGCGCAGTACACCACGCTTCGAAAACGATAGATTGTCCTGCACGAACGCCTCGCTGAAGCCGAAATTCTGCAAGCCACGCCGGTTGTGCAGTTCGAGAAAATAGCCACGCCCATCGGCATAGACCTTGGGCTGCAGCACCTTGAGACCGGCCAACGGCGTGTCGATGATATCCATGTTCAATGGCCCTCGCGGCCACGGGCCGCCACGTCGCGCAGATATGCGCCGTATTCATGGCCCATGCTGGCGGCCAATTTCTCCAGTTGCGCATGATCGATGTAGCCCATGTCAAAAGCCACCTCTTCGATGCACGCCACCTTGAGTCCCTGCCGCGCCTCGATGACCTGGATGTAATTGGCGGCCTGATGCAACGACTCGTGAGTTCCGGTATCGAGCCAGGCGGCGCCGCGGCCCAGACGTTCCACGCGCAGGCTGCCATCGGCCAGATAGACCCGATTGACGTCGGTGATCTCCAATTCACCGCGGGGCGAGGGCTTGAGCCCGGCTGCGATATCGCACACGCGCTTGTCGTAAAAATACAGGCCGGTGACGGCGTAGTCCGAGCGTGGCTGCTGTGGTTTTTCCACGATATCCATGACGCGGCCGTCGGCGTTGAATTCCACCACGCCATAACGCTGGGGATCGCGCACGCGATAGGCAAACACCGTGGCGCCGTGCTCGAGGTGCGACGCCTGCTGTGTCTGTTGAGCCAGGCCGTGTCCGTAAAAAATATTGTCGCCCAGCACCAGGGCGACGGAGGCGCCGTTAATGAATGAGCGCGCCAGTATGAATGCCTGGGCAATACCCTCGGGACGCGACTGCTCGATGTATTCGAAACGCACACCAAGGTGACTGCCGTCGCGGAACAGATCGCGGAAACGCGGCAGGTCCTGGGGCGTGGAGACGATGGCGATCTCGCGTATGCCCGCCTGCATCAGCGTGGACAGGGGGTAATACACCATGGGTTTGTCATACACCGGCAGCAACTGCTTGCTGATCACCTGGGTCAGGGGCGCGAGACGCGTACCGGCGCCGCCGGCAAGAATAATTCCCTTCACTTTGTTCCTCCGTTGGTGGCGG
>JAYUFH010000391.1:0-10107 GCA_043738765.1 Pseudomonadota bacterium
CACATGCGCAAAGGCCGGGAGCGGGAGCAGGTCATCCAGCAGCGGGTGCGCGAGAGCCATGTGCCCATGGTGTATGTCAATCTTGTAGGCGGGCAGGACGAACTGGTGTTCGACGGTGACTCCTTCGTGATGGATGTCAGCGGGCGCATCACCCAGCGCTGCCCGGCCTTTGTCGATGGTTTGTATGCCGTGGATTTCACCCTGCAAGACGGTGTCCCCGCACCGGTGGCGCAACCCTTGCCGCCGGCACTGAGCCTGGAGGAGGAGGTGTACAAGGCGCTGGTGCTGGGGGTGCGCGATTACGTGCGGAAGAATCGTTTCCACGGCGTGGCGATTGGTCTTTCAGGCGGCATCGATTCGGCCCTGACCCTGTGCATCGCCGTGGACGCCTTCGGCCCGGACAAGGTGGAGGCGTTGATGATGCCGTCGTGCTTTACCGCGGACATGAGTCTCGAAGATGCGGCGGCTCAGGCACGTGCCCTGGGTGTTACCTATCGGGTGATTCCCATCGACCCGCTGTTCGACACGTTTCTCGCCGCCCTCAAGGATACGTTTCAGGGACGCGCCCGCGATGTCACCGAAGAAAACATCCAGGCACGCATCCGCGGCACGCTGCTCATGGCGGTGTCCAACAAGACCGGCAAGATGGTGCTCACTACCGGCAATAAAAGCGAGATGGCGGTGGGCTACGCCACTTTGTACGGCGACATGGCGGGGGGTTACGGCGCCATCAAGGATGTCTACAAGACCCTGGTTTATCGGCTGGCGGAATACCGCAACCGCCAGGGTGAAGTGATTCCGCGCCGCGTGATCGAACGCCCGCCATCGGCGGAGCTGGCGCCGGATCAGCGAGACAGCGACAGCCTGCCGCCTTACCACCTGCTCGATGCCGTGCTGGAACGCTATGTGGAGCTGGACCGGTCACCGGAAGAAATTGTCGCCGACGGATTCGATGCGGCCATGGTGGGGCGCGTGGTCGCCATGGTGGATCGCAACGAATATAAGCGTCGCCAGGCGGTCCCCGGGGTGCGCATCACGCGGCGCGCCTTCGGCCGCGACCGGCGTTACCCCATTACCTCGGGATACCGGGAATAGGTGGTACCGCTGTCAGCGGGGTGTGCCGGGAAACCGGCCTGGTTTTGTGTTAGCGTGTCATTGCCGCGTGCGGCCCTTGCAAAGCCAGCCCATGCCGGATATTTTTGCAGCACCACAACGATAATGGTAATACCGGGGGAATCACGGGCACGTTATGATGAAAAAAATCGAGGCGATCATCAAACCCTTCAAATTGGATGACGTGCGCGAAGCGCTATCCGCGATCGGCGTTACCGGCATGACGGTCACCGAGGTCAAGGGCTTCGGCCGGCAAAAGGGTCATACCGAGCTCTACCGCGGCGCGGAATATGTGGTGGATTTTCTGCCCAAGGCGAAGCTCGAGCTTGTGGTGAAGGGGGAGCTGGTGGATCGCTGTATCGAGGCCATCACGTCAGCGGCGCGCACCGGCAAGATCGGCGACGGCAAGATTTTCGTCACCAGCATCGAGCAGGTTGTGCGCATACGCACCGGCGAGACCGGTCCGGACGCTATTTGACCCAACTCCTGTCGGGCGTCGCGTGTACCCGGGATTCCCTCAGCCGTTCACTTCCTTGATATAGCGGCTGTTGGGAAAGTTCTTTTCCAGCACCCGCAGGGTGTCGGTCATCAAACCGTCCATTCCCATTTTCTGGTAGGCCAGGGCTTGCAGGCCGAGGGCGTCCTCCACGGAGGGGGTACGCTGGTAGCGTTCGATGACGTATTTCGTGCGGTTGACGGTGGCGACGTAGGCGCGGCGAGAGTAATAAAAGCGCGCGACGTTGATCTCGCTCTTGGCCAGGAAGTTGACCAGATAGACCATGCGGTTGCGGCCATCTTCGGCGTAGCGGCTGTTGGGAAAGCGCTCGACCAGGTCGCGAAATGCATCGTAGGCGTCGCGCATGCCGCGCGGGTCGCGTATCGATTGGTCCTGGTCGGTGAAGAGTCGTTCGAAGGCATTGGGCTGATCGTTGAAATTCGCCAGGCCCTTCAGGTAATAGGCGTAGTCCACGTGGGCATGGGTCGGGTGCATGCGGATGAAGCGATCGGCCGCGGCGATGGCCGACGCCATTTCCTGGTCCTTATAATAGGCGTAGGCCACCTCCAGCTCGGCCTGCTCCGCGTATGGACCGTAGGGATAACGTGCCTCCAGGGTCTCGAAGTGTTTGATGGCCGTGGCGTAGTTGCCCTCTTTGAGCGCAGTTTTGGCCTCGGTATAAAAGCGTTCCACGGTCCAGTCTTTGGTGGGGTCCTTATCCAATCCGGCGCAGCTGGTCAGCCACAGCAGCAGGGGGAAGAGGGTGGCAAAACGGGTGATAATGGCCATGGATTTTGAGCAGTCCGGAACGGTGGGTGGTGGTAGCAAGACGCCAAGCATACCCTGAACCGGAATGAGCGTGAAGGTGTGCAATTAAACATGGAGAAGCAGTCTCACCGCCAAGACGCGAAGTGCAAGTCAATGTAGGGTGGGCATCGCCCACCGTCAGCGGCGACCGGAGCCGTGCGTGGTGGGCGATGCCCACCCTACATGCCAGGTGTTCTATGTGTCGCTATGTTTGAATGGTTGGGAAAATGGTGAAAAGTCAGTTAGTGGAAATACCGCCGGAATGTGCCGGCCAGCGCCTGGACCAGGCCTTGACCGGTTTTTTTCCGGATTATTCCCGCGCCCAGATCCAGCAATGGATACGCGACGGCCTAGTGCGCCAGGACGATGTACCCCTGCGTGGCCGCGATAAGGTAAAAGGCGGGGAGCAGATCGACGTGACCGTCCCCGAAGCGGTGGAAGCACCCTGGCAGGCGCAGGACATCCCCCTGGAGATCCTCTTCGAGGATGAGGAGATGCTGGTCGTCAACAAACCCGCGGGTCTGGTGGTGCACCCGGGCGCGGGCAATGCGGACGGGACCTTGCTCAATGCCCTCATTCACTACGCGCCGGAGCTCAAGACCCTGGCGCGTGCCGGCATCGTGCATCGCTTGGACAAGGAGACCTCCGGCCTGTTGGTGGTGGCACGCACCGATCGCGCGCGCCTCGCCCTCATCGAGCAGCTGCAGGAGCGCAGCGTGGCGCGGGAATATCTGGCGGTGGTGGTCGGCGTAATGGTTTCCGGCGGCACGGTGGATGCGCCCATCGGCCGCCATCCGACACAACGTACGCGCATGGCGGTGGCTTCCCAGGGCCGGCCGGCAGTGAGCCATTACCGGGTGGTCACGCGCTATCGCGCCCATACCCTGGCGCGGGTCAGCCTGGAGTCCGGACGCACCCACCAGATTCGCGTACACATGGCCCACGCGCATTATCCCGTGGTGGGAGACCCGGTGTATGGCGGTCGCCTGAAACTGCCGGCGGGTTGCAGCGACACCCTGACCGCTGCCCTGCGCGGGTTTCGTCGCCAGGCCCTGCATGCCACCCGCTTGGGCTTGATTCATCCCGTCTCCGGGGAAGAATTGTCCTGGGCGCGGCCGATGCCGGAGGACATGCAACAGTTGGTGGACGCGCTGGCGCAGGATCTACAGCAACACGCCCCGGGCGATGAGTATGCGTGACCGGCTGGCCACCGACGTGCCGGGCGTTATCCTTGCGGACTGGCCGGCGCCCACCCGGGTGCGGGCTGTGACCACCTTGCGGTCGGGCGGCGTCAGCCATACCCCCTTTGACTCTTTCAATCTCGGTGATCATGTGACTGACGATCCAGCGGCCGTCCGCACCAACCGCGCGCGCCTGCGGGACCCGCTGGCCCTGCCCGCGGAACCCCTGTGGTTGACCCAGGTGCATGGCACGCAGGTGGTGGATGCCGCCGTGTCGGAAACGGGCACGCAGGCGGACGGTAGCTTTGTGCGTGAGGCCGGGGTGGTGTGCGCGGTGCTGACCGCCGACTGCCTGCCGGTGTTTTTGTGTGACCGCGCCGCCACGTGTGTAGCCGTCGTGCATGCCGGCTGGCGTGGTCTCGCGGCGGGCGTCATCGAGCAGGGGTTGGCGGCCATGGGTGTGTCCCCTGGCGAGGTGCTGGCGTGGCTCGGTCCAGCTATCGGTCCGGAAGTCTTCGAGGTAGGGGGCGAGGTGCGCCAGGTGTTTGTCGCAGAGCACCCTGCGGCGCACAGCGCCTTTCGCGCCAACGCCGCCGGGCGTTTTTTTGCCGACCTCTATGCCTTGGCGCGTTTGCGCTTGGAGGCGGCGGGTGTAGCGTCGGTGCACGGTGGTGGATTCTGCACCTTCAGCGAAAGCGAACGGTTCTTTTCCTATCGACGCGATGGCATCACCGGGCGTATGGCCTCGCTTATTTGGCTACAGCCCGAGGGTTGATTACGTTTCTGTCCGGTGAGAGGGTATGATGGCGGGATGCGTTATGATTGTGCATGATATAAGGGAGCTCGATAAGATCATATTGTTTGGTGGATTAAGCGCAGCGAATCCACCAAACAAACGCCAGAGCAGTCGTGCAGCGGCAGGCATTGCCACACCATCCCTGCTCGCGCGATGTCATGAGTAATATAAAGATCAATAATAGATAGCCCGATAACCATCAAATGCACCTCATCGTCTGGATCATCCTCTTCACCCTGCTCGGGGGCGTGCTCAGCGTCATCCTGGCGGCTTTTTTTCTGTTGCTGCCCCAGGCATTTCGTACGCGCCTGCTGCCGGCCATGGTGAGCTTCGCCATCGGTACCCTGCTCGGCGCGGCCTTCCTCGGCATACTGCCCGATGCCCTGGAAGAGGCGGGCAGCGCGCACACGGTGATGGCCACGGTGCTGGGGGGGTTGCTGGTTTTCTTTTTGCTGGAGAAGATGGTGCTGTGGCGTCACTGCCATACCGACGCGTGCGAAGGTCACGCGCCCGATGCCGAGCACAGCCGCGCCTCCGCTGCGGGTTACCTGATTCTTGTCGGCGACGGCATCCACAACCTGGTGGATGGCGTGCTCATCGCCGCGGCGTTCCTCGCCGACATCCATCTGGGGGTGATCACCAGCCTCGCCGTGGTGGCCCACGAAATCCCGCAGGAGTTGGGTGACTTCGCGATCCTGCTGCACAGCGGATTCAGCCGTGGTCGTGCGCTGTTGTTCAACGCCCTGTCGGGATTGACCACGGTGATCGGCGGGGTGTTGGCGTATTTCTTTTTGTCCAATGCGCACTACATCATTCCCTACGTGCTGGCCATCGCGGCCTCAAGTTTTATTTATATCGCCGTGGCGGATCTCATCCCTGGATTGCACAAACGCCTGGAGATGCATGTTACGATCCAACAGATCGTTCTCATCCTGAGTGGTGTGGGCCTGATCTATCTCACCCACTCGCTGTTGCAATAAGTGTTGCGGGAGGTTGTATGAAACACTGGTATATGTTGACAGTGGTGGGTGCGGACCAGCCGGGCATCGTCGCCGCGTTGACCGAGGCCTTGTATCGCGACGGCGGCAATCTGGGCGAGGCCTCTATGGTGCGGCTAGGCGGCAATTTTACCATCATGCTCATGCTGGAGAGCCCCGCCGGCAGCGCCACCTTACGCACCCTGGTGGACGACGCCATCAAACAGTTTGACCTGCGTGTGCATATCGACGAGATCCAGGCGCAACTGCATCAACACCCGCAGCCCAATGTGCAGGTGGTGGTGCACGGCGCGGATCGTGCGGGCATCGTCGCGGAGGTCACCGGGGCCCTGGCCCGCGCCGGGCTGAATATTCTGGATCTCGAATCGGAGGTCGGTGGCACGCAGGCCCACCCCCTCTACATCATGTTGTTGCAGGGCCATGTGGCCGGCGGCGCCGCCGCGCTGGAACCGGCCCTGGCTGCGATGCGCAAGCGCGGTGTCGAGGTGCAACTCACGGCCATCGACACCCTCGTCGGTTAGCACCCCGCCCGTGGCGGTGCTCACGATCCTGAATTACCCCGATGCGCGCCTCAAGGGCGTCTCGACACCGGTGGAGGTGTTCGACACTGCGCTACTTACCTTTGTCGCCGATCTCCTCGACACGATGAACGCCGCACCCGGCTGTGTCGGTCTCGCCGCACCCCAGGTCAATCATTTTCAACGCATCGTCATCGTGGATGTCTCATCGCGCAAAGGTATCACGCATCACGGTCGCCTGATTCTAATCAACCCTGAAATTCTTGAAACATCGGGCAGCAGCGTGGGCCGCGAAGGTTGCTTGTCCGTGCCGGACTACACCGGTAATGTGCGGCGTGCCGAGCGCATCCGACTGCGCGCACGGGATGTGCATGGCGGTACGGTGGAATACGACTGCGAGGGCTACGAGGCGCGTGCGGCGCAGCATGAGATGGATCATCTGGATGGACTGTTGTTTCTCGATCGCCTCGTGAGCCGCAAGCACGATTTGTTTCCGCGTAAGGTTTATAAGAAGTAGGGAAGGACATGCCCCCTCCACCAAAACCACGCGCATTTTTTGTAACGAACGACGCTAACGCGCAATCGGTAGATAGGCGGATGGATTGATATCGTAGGTGCCGGCCGGCACGATTCTTTTTATTTCCAAGGGACGCCCGGCGCCGTCGAGGGGTGGTGCGAACAGATCCACCACGATGGAGGGTGTGTAGGGTTGTTTGTCGGCGTTCAGCACCAGCGCCACCATGGGCCGCAAGCGGCGAGCGCGGTTGATGGAGACGACTACACCCACGCTGCCGCTGCTCATCTCAACGATACTGCCGATGGGATAGATGCCCATACACTGAATGAATTGCTCCACCAGCCCGGTATGAAAATCCGTGTTTCTTCCCTTGTAGAGCAGTGCGAGGGCGTCATACGGTGAGATACCAGCCTGATAGGAGCGGTCGCTGGTAATGGCATCGTAACAATCGACGATGGCGCCCATCATCCCGAATAGTCCGATGTTGTCGCCGCTGTAACCGCTGATGTAGCCTTGGCCACTGTAGCGTTCGTGGTGGCGGCCCGTTACCTCGATGGCCGCCGCGGGAATACCCGAGGTACTTTCCAGCAACTTGACGCCAAGGGGTACGTGGGTTTTTATGATGGTGTATTCCGCGTCCGTGAGTCGCGCGGGTTTGTTGAGTATCTCGTCCGGAATCTTGAGTTTACCGATGTCGTGCAGGAGCGCGCCGATGCCGAGTATATTCAGGTGTTCGGGGGGCAGCTCCAGGTGACGACCGAAGGTGAGCGCCAGGATGCATACCCGGATACTGTGCAAGGCGGTATATTCATCCTGATTCTTAAGCTGGGTGAGCCAGACGAGGGCATCCGGGTTGCGTACCACGCTCTCGACCAGTTGTGCCACGACTTTTTTCGCCTCAGCGGAGGCAATACTCCGACCAAGACGTACGTCATCCATGATGGAGTAGATGAGTTCGCGGCCGCGTGATTCCACTTCACGCGCGCTGCTGATTTCGTCCTCCAGCGGGATTTCATCCCGGTATCGGTGTTCGGCGTGGTCTGAGGGCGCTGATTTTTTCAGCAGTTTGAATTCGAGTGCGGACAGCGGGTCGTGTTCGGAAAAGCGTTGTGTGTGCGACGTGGCCCGGCCGGTTGATTTGCGCGCCGGTGTATAGTCAGATATTTCTTTCTCGGTGTCGATAAAGACGAATTGACAGCAGCTGCGGAGTTCTTCGATTTGATCGTCGTCGATGACCTCGAATCCCTGGAACAGGAAGGGTGTGCCTATCCACGGCCGGTCGAGTTCGGCGACGTACATTCCCTTGCGGAGTTCAATTACCGGAATTTTCTTGCGCATAATGGCTACGAGACCGGAGTGTGCATAAGAAAATGGGTGGCACCTGCTTAGGTTATCACTGAGCTTGCTGATAAGCATAGTGATTAATCGGCCAGAGTTCAACGCTGTGTGATACGCAACGGGAATTACACGATGTTAAATATACAGAACACTACGCAGGAGCTGTGTGCGGGTGGCATCACAGGAAACGCATGGACAGGTCGATGGCGCTGAGGTTTTTTGTGAGCCCACCCACGGAGATATAGTCGACGCCGGTTTCGGCGATGGCGCGGACATTATCCAGGGTGATTCCACCGGAGGCTTCGAGCCGTGCACGACCGCGTGTCTCCAGCACGGCCCGGCACAACCCGGCGAGATCAAAATTATCCAGCAGCAGACGCTGCGCGCCGGCGTCGAGGGCTGCATGCAGTTGCTTGAGATTCTCCACCTCGATTTCAATTGGCACCTCCGTGCCGGCAACGCTACGCGCTGCCGTGAGCGCGGCCGCCACCGAGCCGCAGGCATGGAGGTGGTTCTCCTTGATCAGGATGGCGTCGTACAAACCCAGGCGATGATTATGCCCGCCGCCACAGGTGACGGCGTATTTCTGCGCCAGGCGCAGGCCCGGCAGGGTCTTGCGCGTATCCAATATGATGGCCGAGGTTCCGTGGACCGCTTCGACATAACGCCGCGTGAGTGTGGTGGTGCCGGAGAGGGTCTGCAGGAAATTGAGCGCCGTGCGTTCGCCGGTGAGCAGGGCGCGCGCCGGACCGTGCAGCGTACACAGCGTCTGCCCGGGGAGAACGCTAGCACCGTCCTGTAACGACCAGGTAATGGTGATGCGTGGGTCGAGCTGGTGGAAAACTTCGCCGAACCAGGCGCACCCGCACAGGACGGCGGCTTCACGGCAGATGACGGTGGCGCGGGCCATGCTATCCGGCGCGATGAGGGCCGCAGTGAGGTCGCCGCTGCCCACATCTTCAACGAGGGCGCGCCGCACGCTTTCAGTGATGTCATGCGCAAGCATTTTGGTTACCGGGTTTTGTTGTCTGGCGTGGTGTTGGGCAACGATATTGTTATCGCGCTGCGTAGCGTAGCAGACGCGGGACAAATGGGGCAGAATTTCAACGGCCTGTTAAAGTTGCATAAAGCTCATGTTTTGTATAACTTACGGAAACAGAGGATTTAATTGTCCGTGAGCCTTGGCTTGGGGCTATGCCAGTGGAGGGCGCAAGCGTTTATTGCCAGCTTGGGATTGGGGCTGGCGTTCTCAGCAGTACATGCAACTCCCCCGCCGCGCGCTTTACCACTTGCCTCAACGCATCAAGGCAAGCGCCTATGTAGTTTCTGGGTACTCAGGAAGCAGGAGCGCTTTCTTGAAGAAACGTATCGCCCTGGCCTTTGCCTTACTTACCGCCGTCTGCGTGACGGCACTCACTTTGCTTGCTTTTCTGCAGAGCGAAGCGGCGTTGAGCACGAGTATTCTGCGCGAGTCCGCTGCAGCGCTTTCGAAAACCAATCTCCAGATCGGGTTGACACTCGAAGACACCAAAAGGGACGTGGTCTTTCTCGCTGGTACGCCGGCGGTGCGTGGCATGCAGCGGGCCCTTGGAGCTGACGGCTATGACCGCGAGACGAAGATTAGCGTTGACAAGTGGACCGAAGGCTTCCAGCAGGTCGCGGCCGCACTGCTGAGCAGCAAGCCCAGCTATTGGCAGGCGCGTTACATCGACGAGCATGGGCAGGAGCGGGCGCGGGTGGAATACACCGATGATGGTACGGTTGTGTCAGCGCCGAAACGCGCCCTGCAAAACAAGGCCGCTGATGCCTATTTCATCGAGACCATGAAGCTCGCACCCGGCGCCCTCTACGTCTCGCCGATCAGCCTGGATCGCGAACATGGCCGGATCGTGGAACCGCACCGGGCGGCAATGCGCGTGGCGACGCCGATTGTGGACCGACTGGGCAGGCGTCGGGGTGTCGTCATCATCAACCAGCACGCGGAAGCCCTGTTTAGGAAGTTTCAGGAACCGATCCAGGCGCTGGGTGGACAGGCTTACCTTGTCGACCAGGATGGCTACTTTCTGGTGCATCCAGACTCCAATAAAACGTTCGGTTTTGACCAAGGTATCGACTATCGCCTCAAGCAGATACACCCGCGCCTGGCCGATGAGATGGGCAGCATGAACAGCTTCATTGAACGTGAGACTGACGCCGAGTTGCCAGGTGTGGAGCCGCATGTCCACGGTTTCAGCAAGATCGCCTACGACCCCAACAACCCAGGCAATTATTGGGCGGTGGTGTTGGATTTGCCGGATTCGGTGGCGTTTGCGCCCGTGGACGCGCTGCGTAATAATCTGCTCG
>JAYUFH010000392.1:0-1400 GCA_043738765.1 Pseudomonadota bacterium
GTACCTCGGTATCGAAGTGGATCACCTGGCCGCTGGCGTGCACGCCGCTATCGGTGCGGCCGGCGGTGATCACGCGCACCGGCGCATTGGCCACCTTAGACAGCGCCGCCTCCACCGCCGCCTGCACCGACGGGGCGTTGTCCTGCCACTGCCATCCACAGAAGACCGAGCCATCATATTCCACAATCGCTGCGATACGCATGGGGCGTATTGTACACGGGGACGCCGGGACCTGGAGTTTGGAGTGCGGGATCTCGCCCCCGCTATTAGGTTTAGTGCCCTACCTAAGAGCCATATTAGAAGCGGCGGCAAGCCGCCGCACTCCCTACTGGTACGAAATAGTTAATGTAGGTTGGGGTGAGCCTGCGAACCCCAACCTACGCAAATTAAAAAATACCTAGCCCGTGCGCGAAGCCAAACCCGCCAACTGCCGATCATGCACCTTCCCCAACAACACCAACGCCAGAATCGCGCCCACCAGCGCAAAGGCCATATCCGACTGGGTGTCCCAGATATCCCCCTGAGTACCAAGAAACGCCTCCGCCGAGGTGCCGGAAAAAACCGCCACCCACCATTCGATAAGTTCGTAGAACGCGCTGATGGCGAGACAGATACTGACCACGATATAAAACAACCAGCCACGCCCGTGCACGATGGCCTTGCGCAGCAGAATCTCCCGCGCCACGATGGCCGGCACAAACCCTTGAGCGAAATGGCCAAGCTTGTCGAAATTGTTACGCTCGAGGACGAATACCTGCCGCAGCCAGTCGAACAGCGGCACTTCGGCATAGGTGTAATGGCCACCCACCATGAGGATGATGCGGTGCCCGAGGATCAACCAGTAGGCCAGGGGGGTGAGGCGAAAGCGCCGGTAGGTCAGCGCCAGCACCACCAACCCCAGCAGCGCGGGTAGCACCTCCAGCCACCAGGTAAAGTTGTCCTTAGGCTGGATCGCCGACCAAAGCAGAACGGCGAAATAGACGCCAAGCCAACTCCCCGTGCGGCGTAGGTCTATTGAATCACTACTATTCATCGGTGGTGGCCCGTCGGCGTCGGATTCATTTTTTGATATCGGCCACGAACCGCGAGGACCGCATCGCTTGCGAGTGATGCTCACGCCAACACAGCACGTCCATCACCAGGGTGGTGGCCAACCTGAATACCCAGGCGCTGACAAACCAGCCGAGGGCCGCGAGACTGAAATAATACGCCCGCAGTCCCTGATTGAAATCTTTCGACGCCAATGTGCTCACCTCCGCCACGCGCAGGGCATTGCCATCATCGCTGGTCATAAGGGCGTCGCCGATCGGTACCGAACAAATAGCGGCGGCCATGCATCACCGCACGCAGGGAGTATGCCCGGCGGTCGGCGTACCGGGTATGCGGCAAACCCCGGCAGA
>JAYUFH010000393.1:0-1397 GCA_043738765.1 Pseudomonadota bacterium
CCTCACGTCGCCCGCCCCCAGCACCACCACCTCGGTGGCCGCCACCGCCACGACACTCGCTACCACGACACCGCCCGCCGTGCCGTCCACGCCGTTGCCCTTTGCCCAGCCGGGTTGGGAGCAGGGGTTGGGCAATCGGGTGATGTGGATGGTGAATCAGCAGGTGCAGACCGCGGAGCTGCGCATGAATCCTGCGCACTTAGGTCCCCTCGAGGTGCGCATCAGCATCCGCGATGACCAGGCCTCGATCCAATTTGTATCGGCCCATGCCCAGGTGCGCGATGCCTTGCAGGCGGCGATCCCGCACTTGCGCGAGATGTTGAGCGATAGCGGCCTGAATCTATCCAATGTAAACATTGCGCAACATTCGTTTGCCGATGCCCGGCAGCGACCCGACTCTCCGCCGTCCCGTCAGGGAGGCGCGCAGGGGAAGGCGGGCGCCGGGGAGTCGCACAGCGAAACGACACTGCCCCTCGGACGGCTCGGGCTGATCGATTACTACGCCTAGCCGGTGGTACGCGGCAATCTCCTCAAACTGTTATTGCGAGGCCGCGCCTTTTGCAGCCGTGGCAATCCCCGCAACCTCGGCACTAGCCCACCCTCTGCCACCATTCAAAACTCCCCCGATCCACCTAACCTCCATCAATCCAAGCATTTCCCCCGCGCAAGACCAAAACCCAAACCCCGCCTCATACAGTGCCCGCTGCCCACCACTTACCCATAGCCGCCCCCAACCCCACCTGATACGATGCCTTTACATAAGGACTAAAGGATTGGAGTAGGGGTGGTTCCGCAACCAGAACAACACGCCAGGAGGAATATCGATACATTGCTTGCGCAAGCGGGCTGGCAAGTGTGCGACCCCGAGCAGGTCAACCTCACCGCCCACCGAGGTGTAGCCATCCGCGAGTTTCCCCTGCCAGGCCATGGCTACGCCGACTATCTACTCTATATCGATGGCAAAGCCGCCGGCGTGCTGGAGCGCGCGACCTATGATGACTTGGTGGCCTTCCGCTACGTGGCCGCCAACGAACAGCCGGACCACGACACGTTGAATACTTTCCGCAAGCGCTTTCTGCAGCAGATCGAAGGCCTGATGGTGCAGGTATTGCTGATCGCGCACACGCTGGGCGTGGTGAAGCTCGGCAACATTGCCCTCGACGGCACCAAGGTCAAGGCCAATGCCTCCCCACACAGCGCCTTGAGCTACGGACACAGCCAGAGACTGGAACAACAGTTGAAGGAAGAAGTCGGGAAGCTCCTGGCCCTGGCCGAGGCCGCGGACAACGACGCCATCCCGGATGGCATGGACTTACCGGCAGAGATCGCCCTTCGGTCCGACCGGCTTGAGGCGATTGCAGCGGCCAAAGCCAAGATCCAAGCCCGCGCCCGCGACC
>JAYUFH010000394.1:0-1393 GCA_043738765.1 Pseudomonadota bacterium
TGGATACTGGATGTGGACGTGACCATCAAGCCGCTGTATGGCAAGCAGGAGGGAGCGGTGCTGGGTTAGCGCGAAGCCTGCCCTCGGGGCACAACCCGAAGAAGCCGGGACGGCCTTCGGTGGCTGGCCTCGGGCCACATGCACACCACACCTATCAGATGGCCGGGCTGCGTTTGATGCTTGGGGTGGAAGTGGCGCCGGGGAACAAAAGCCATGCGAACACGACGTTACCTGGATTGATCGAACTCATTGAACGCCTGCCCGTTGAGAAACGCCCCCAGTTGATCCGAGGCGACGCGGGTGCGAGTGGCGGCCGACCATAGCGGCGCTAGAGGCGCGTGGACATCACTACTTGGTTAAGCAACGGCTCAGCCCCAACGTCAAGCGCCACAGGGGCTGGCCTAGGGCCATCGAGCGCGCCTTTGCGCGCGGCGACTGGCACGCGGCCGGCCAAGGCTGGCAAGGTCAAGACAGTGAGCTGCAATTATCAGGCTCTAGTGGCAGCGCTTGTAGTCATGCTAGGAGCCGAACACGGCGCGTTGTGGTGTTGCGGCGGCCCTTGATTGGCGAGACGCTGTTGTGTGAGAGCGAAGGGCAGTTGCAACTGGCTTTTGTGGAGAAAGAGCGCCCGGTCAAGGGCTACGAGTATGCCGTGTTGGTAACGAACTTGGCACACGAGCTACACATGATTGCGCAACTGTATCGGGACCGCGGTGATGCGGAGAACACCTTCGATGGCCCTAGGCCACCCCGTGAGATCAAGAATCAGTTGGGCTGGACCGGGTTCACTACTCACGATCTGAAACGCTGTCAATTGAGTGCGATGGCGGTGGCGTTAGTCTACAACTGGTGGCCCTAGGCCAGCCCCTGGAGTACATTCGTCCGGTTAGCGCACCCCGAGGCCAGGCTGGAGGCGATCACGGCGCGCCCGCTGCTGCTCGCGGGTATTGGGGAACTCACTCATCATGGCGGACAAACACACTTGGCGATCACGCCGATGCACGCCAAGGCAGGGTTCGCGAAGGATTTACTGACCCAAGTAAGTCGACGTTTGAACGAGTGGAAATACGCTGCGGAGCAATTGAAAACGGTAAGCGTGTGGCAGCGCGTGTGTGAGTTCATCGCCATCGCCGTGACCGGATTTAACTGGCTTGCGCCACGAAAATTAACTCAATTGATGCACTGCGCAACGGGGTAATCGCCGTTTTTAGGTTTACTGTCTCTGGTGCAATTCCGGCGCCCAGTTCATCGCACGGAGGTTATCGTGTTGCTTGATTCACTGCGCACGCTTTAATCCTAAAAACGGCGATTACCCCGTTGCGCAGTGCATCAATTGAGGTGATTTTCGTGGCGCAAGCCAGTTAAATCCGGTAACGGCGGTGGCGATGAACTC
>JAYUFH010000395.1:0-10037 GCA_043738765.1 Pseudomonadota bacterium
AAAACCTATGGGGGCGGCCTGGCCCGGTTCAAGGTATTGCAGCTTGTCGGCTGCCACTACACATAGTCTTGACGCAGGCGTAATCTATTGGCGATGAAACTCCGCACTACCCTGCTCGTCCTCCTGACCACCACGCTTGGCGCGTGCGCCGGTAATGTACCGCGCGCCATCTCCGAGCAGCCGGGCGGCCACGTCAGTGTCGCCGAGGCGCGCAGCGGCATGGACCACCTCAGCGGACAGGACGTACGCTGGGGCGGGAAAATCGCCGGCGTGGAGAATCACGCGACGGAAACCTGGATCGAAATCGTGCAACAACCCCTGAACCATTTTGGCCGTCCGATCGAGGGCGACTCGAGTGAAGGCCGGTTTATCGCGCGCATCGATGGTTTTCTCGACCCCCACGTCTATACCAAAGATCGCTTGATCACCGTGGCCGGAACACTGGAAAAAACCGTGCAGCGCCCCATCGGCGAATATCAGTACACCTACCCACTGATGCACGCCGTGGTTTACTACATGTGGTCGCCCAACTCCGATTTACCGTCGCATTATTTTTACGATCCGTATTGGTATGACCCCTGGTACCCCTGGGGCTACCGGCCCTATCTGTATTACCCGCACTTCTACCGCTAGTCGCAATGCGGCAAACCTGCCTGTGTCTGCTGCTGATGCTGGCGGGCTCGATCAGCGCCTGCGCCAACGAACCGCGCTTTAATCTCAACGACGTGGACAACACGCTGACGTCGGCCAACGCTGTGAACGACATGACTCGCGCGCGCGATCATGTGGTGCACTGGGGTGGTTCCATCATCACCACCACCAACCTCAAAGACAGCACGCGTATCGAATTGCTGGCCTATCCCATGGATAGCAACGGCCTGCCGGATATCTCGACCAAGGCACAGGGGCGTTTCATCCTGTTGCAATCCGGCTATCTCGAAGGCGCCGACTATGCGCCGGGCCGGCTGGTGAGTGTCGTGGGCAAATTGACACAGACACACTCGACCCAGGTCGGCGAAGCGCGGGTGGTCTTTCCTGTCGTGCAGGCGGAACAGCTTTATCTGTGGCCGCCCAATTCGCGGCGTTCCAAAATACAGTTTCATTTTGGCCTGGGTATTGGCATCAGTCGCTGATCCGGTAGACTGCAGTCTATCCCACCACCCAACCACCCAATGACCCTGCCCGCCGCCACCCGTCGACGACTCATCACCCTGCTTGCCTTCACCACGGTCTATCTCGTGTGGGGATCGAGTTATCTGGCGATACGCGTGGGCGTGCAGGAACTTCCACCGGCTTTGTTCGCCGGCAGCCGGTTTATCCTGGCCGGGTTCTTGCTCGGCGCTTACGCACGCTTCACCGGCCAGGCGTTCCCGGCCAGCCTGCGTGAATGGCAAACCATCATCGTCGTGGGGGCGCTGCTCTTGCTGGGGGGTAACGGCTTGGTGGTGTGGGGCGAGCAGTGGGTGCCTTCCGGTCTGGCGGCGCTGATCGTGGCGAGCGCCGCCCTGTGGATCGCCTACTTCGGCACCCTCGGACCCCAGGGGGAGGCCTTGGCGCCGCGCTCAGTGGTTGGCTTGATCCTCGGCTTTGCCGGGGTCGCGGTGTTGGTGGCGCCTCACGGCACGTCATTTTCCTGGACACAACTACGCGGCGAACTGGCGGTGGCCATCGCCGCCATGTTATGGGCGGCCGGCACGATTTACGCGCGTCGACGCAAGCCCAGCACGCCGGCGCTCATGTCGGCGGCCATGCAGATGTTCAGCGGCGGGGTATTACTGTGCGCGTTGGGGTGGAGTAGTGGAGAATCGGCGCGCTGGGTGTGGACCACCCACGGCGTGCTATCCCTCGCGTATCTGACGCTGTTCGCTTCATGCCTAGCCTACAGCGCCTATGTCTGGCTGATGCACGCGGTCAGTCCTGCGCAACTCGGCACCTATGCCTATGTCAATCCGCTCATCGCGGTGCTCATGGGAAACTGGCTGCTGGCGGAAACGCTGAGTCAACGGGAAGTGGTTGGCATGCTGATCATCCTGTCGGGGGTGGTCCTGGTCTCCACGGCGTACCGGCGAGGCAAGCCCGCGCCCACGCCGGAAATCCCCGACTAGGGAAAGCAGGCTTGCACAAAAATAGCTATTCTAGCTGGTGGAGCGGGGACGCACCTTGGCGGCGCATTCCTTGGCGCGCTTGCGCGCAATCTCGATGTTATCGGCGGCGGCCAGGGCCACGCCCATGCGCCGCCGCTGATAAGCCACCGGCTTGCCGAACAGACGCAGGCTGGTTTCCGGGACACGCAGCGCCTCGTCCACGCCTTCATACACCACGGCCTGCGCGTCCACCCCAGCATAAATCACGGCGCTCGCGCCGGCACGGCGCATGCGCGTGCCCACCGGCAGGCCGAGGATGGCGCGTAGGTGCAGCTCGAACTCGTTCTGCGCCTGGGTGATCATGGTCACCATGCCGGTATCGTGCGGTCGCGGACTGACCTCGGAAAACCAGATGTCGTCGCCTTTGACAAACAGCTCGACGCCAAACAAGCCGCGCCCGCCCAGGGCATTGGTGACCCGTTCAGCGATGTCCTTCGACTTGGCCAGGGCCCTCTCCCCCATGGGGTGCGGCTGCCAGCTCTCCACATAATCGCCGCGCTCCTGGCGATGGCCGATGGGATCACAGAAATTCGTTTCGATTTTGCCGTCTTCGCCGAGGGAGCGCACCGTCAACAGGGTGATCTCGTATTCAAAGTCGATCACTCCCTCGACGATGACGCGTGTGCCGGAGACGCGCGCGCCGCTGCCCGCATAGTCCCAGGCGGCCCGCAGGCCTTCCGGGCCGTCGACGCGGGACTGACCCTTGCCCGAAGACGACATCACCGGCTTGATGATGCACGGATAGCCGATGCCGCCATCGATCGCGCTCTGCAATTCCTCGTAGCGGGAGGCAAAGGCGTAAGGCGAGGTGGTCAGTCCCAGCTCCTCGGCGGCCAGGCGGCGGATGCCTTCACGGTTCATGGTGAGGCGCGCCGCCCGCGCCGTGGGGATCACCTCGGCCAGGCCCGCGGATTCGATGGCCACCAGCACATCCGTGGCGATGGCCTCGATCTCGGGCACGATGTAGCGCGGACGCTCCAGCTCCACCAGCTGGCGCAACGCCGTGGCATCGGTCATGTCGATCACGTGGGCGCGGTGCGCCACCTGATGGGCCGGCGCGTTGGCGTAACGATCCACCGCGATCACCTCGACGCCGAGTCGTTGCGCCGCGATGGCCACTTCTTTACCGAGTTCACCACTGCCCAGCAGCATGATGCGCAGGGCGCCGGGGCTCAGCGGGGTTCCTAGGACGACCATGGACTCAATCTCCCGACAGCGGACTGTGTGGCAAACGAATCGCTATCGTCTCGCAGGCCGCGCACCGGCCTATCAGCCACGCCGCTTCTTCTTTTTCAGTTGCGTGACTTCCTGTTTCAGCTTGTCCCGCTCCACCTGGACCTTCGCCAGCTTGGACGCCTGCGCGTCGATGGTGGCCTGGGCCTGTTTCAGCTTGTCCTGGGCCACGTCGGCGATGTTGCGCAATTCGGTGGCGGCAGCGTCCTTTTCCGCCAGTTCGCTGTTGGCCTTAACCAGCCGCTGTTCCAGTCCCGCCACTTTCTGCTGCAGTTCCTCGCGCTCTTTCGCACCGCAGCCGACAAGACCGACCGCCAGAAACGCGGCTATCACCGCTACATAAAACTGACGCTTCATTACCCTGCCTCCTCTTTTATTTAAATGTTCGCACCACTGAGCCACTGACGCGAGGCATCATACTTGCCAGTGGAAGGAAATCAAAGCCTTCACCACGAAGCCTGGGCGCGAGGCGTCAGGCAGGAGTCACCCTAGGGGGACGAACCGACGTCTGCGTGGTTGGTCTATTATTAACTAAGTAGGACAGTTGAGCATGGATATTGCATGAAAGTAGAACAGTAGAACACGCGACGGGGGCTTACCCGACCTAACCGGGTGAGCTCGAGACGCCGCACCTCAACCGATGCCCCGGACTGGAGGTTTTGCGATGCTTGTTCCAGGTCTTTATCAGTTTTTTCGCCGCCAGCTGCAGCACGGCTTTGTCGAGCAAGGCCTGACGGAACCCGCCACCGTGGATTATGTCAGTGACGTATTGACGCGCTTCACCCATACCCGCGCATTCTATTTGATCCAAAACGCCGAGGGTGCACCAATAGAGACCATCGCCGGCCTCCTGGCGGAGTGGCATCGCACCCAAGGCTGGGACGACGCCACCCCCAACCGTTCGCGCGAGGCCCTGGTGGTGCGTCACCTGGGGGAATTCACCCTGTTCATGAGCGGCCTGTTTCGCGAGCGGCTGCGCGCCCGCGGCCAACTTGCCTACTACATCTCCCAGGGGCGCAGCGCCTTCTGGCGTTGTGCCTCAAGTGAACACAACCCACGCCAGGCGCAGGTCTTCCGCGGATTATACGGCAACTTTGACCGCGTGGCCGACGCCCTCGACCATATCCGTCACCATCGGTTGCCGCTGGCCTCCACCGATGAACAACACCTGTCTCCGCTCAACGCCCTGTGGCATGCCTGAACCCGCCCGGATGGGCGCGCCAGGCTGGCATCGTCTGCGGGCTTGATGAATAATGCATCGATCTTAGTCTGGGCACCTGCCGTGAGCGCCGATTTCCACAAAACCACCCCCCTGCGCTTCGAATGCACCGGTTGCGGCGTATGCTGCACCGGTGATGCCAGCCGCTATGTGGCGGCCGGCCCGCAGGAACAGGAAACCATACGCACCTTTCTGAATGTTTCCCGCGCCTGGTTCCGGCGGCGTTATCTCACTCGCGTGGACGACACCACAGAGGGCTTGCGCCTGGCCCACGGCCGCTGCGTGTTTCTCAATGAAGCCGGCCGTTGTCGCATCTACCCGGTGCGCCCGGTGCAGTGCCGCACCTATCCCTGGTGGCCGGAGGTGCTGGCGTCGTCCGCCAGCTGGCACGCGGAGGCGCGTCGCTGCGAAGGCATCAACCGCGGTATACAAGTCCCGTTGACTAAAATTATGGCGGCGCTGAAACGTAAAAACCGCTAAGGTCAAGACGCGCGGCGGCACTCTCGATGCAAAACGGTGGGCGATGCAAAGCGCTGGGCGCAAAAAAGCCGGCAGATCCGCGGGACGCGTGGCTCAGAGGAGCGGGTCCATCGTCAGGATGCACGCTTGAGCCTGGTATCCAGGGGCGCCCATCGCATCACCCTGGCGTATCTCCCGCGGAAAATCTCTGCCGGCGTCGTGGCCGCGCTGTATGGCCATGACGCCGGCAGTCTACCTGGGTCACGCCCAAGTCCGCGTTGATGTGAGTCAATTAACGCGCGTCGCGACGCGTGTCTATTGGGCCGTCAGGTCGAGAAAATTAACCGCTGGCCGCCCGGCACTGCCGGCGAGATAGGTTGCCAGGGGCGGCAGTGTAATGCTGAGGTCGCCCAGCAGTCGCCAGGGCGGGTTAATCAGCACCAATCCGCTGCCGTTGAGGCGCTGTTCGACGTCCAGGGGCAAGGTGATAAATTCCACGACACTGGTCGCGGCACCCAGGGCCCGCAGCGCCGCATAAAATAACTCCACCGGCCGGCGACCCTTGATGGGATACCAGGCGAGGTAGATACCGTTGCGCCAATGTTTCAAGGCGCGCGCCAGGCCCTGGGTAATGCGCTCGAATTCGTCCTGCTGTTCGTACGGCGGATCGATCAACACCAGGCCACGGTTCTCCTTCGGCGGGACAAACCCCTTGAGCCCGCTCCAGGCATCGGTGTGATGCACGCCCATGCACCCCGCCTCGGACCCGAGATGGGCCTTCAAGTCCGCCACCTCCTGCGGGTGCAACTCCAACAGCACCGCCCTGTCCTGGGGACGGAGAAAATCGCGGATGATAAACGGGGAGCCGGGGTAAAAACGCAGACGTCCGTCCGGGTTCAGCCTGTCGATGGTGGCAAAATAATCCGCCAGCGCCGGCCACCCGGCCCGTTCCGGCCATAATCGGCCGATGCCCCGCTCAAACTCCCCGGGCGCCTCCAATGAATACACGCCACTGCCGGCGTGGGCATCGATGACACAAAAAGGGGTATCTTTGGTCTGCAACGACTGCAATACCCGCGTCAACACATAATGCTTGAAGACATCGGCGATATTGCCGGCATGGTAACGGTGGCGGTAGTTCAAGGGGGCCTGTGCTGCGCGAGTGGGAGGGCTCGCAACTATGATACCCGGATTATGGTCCTTAGGGCGGGCACGCCACATTATTATGGTTCTTAGGGCGGGCACACCACATTAGAGCGAAAGATCGTGCCCGCGGCGGTCAACCGGCGTGGTTTTGGTGCGTTAAGCCTTAGGCAGACACATTAACTTGTATAGAGGAAAACACATGAAAACCCAACTGTTTAGCGTCAGCCTCCTGACCCTGTTGATGGCGGTTCCAGCCCTGGCCGAGGATATCGCCGCCACGAATCCGGATCAGACGCAGAACCGTTTCGAGCATCGCGGCGACAAGATAGGCCCGCGTCTCGACCAGCGTGGTGAAAACATCAACCACCGCCTCGACCACCAGGCCGGGCGCGCCGAGGCCAACGGCCACGAAGCGCGCGCCGCGCATCTGGACAAACGCGGTGATCGCATTGAGAATCACCTGGACAAACGCGGTGACCGGGCAGAGCGCAGGCTGGATCATCGCGGCGCACGCGCCCATCGCCGCGCCGCGCGTTGATTATGGTTCTTAGGGCGGGCACGCCACATTATTATGGTTCTTAGGGCGGGCACGCCACATTAATTCCGGGTATGCGCACAGCATGCAGCATCACACGCTAAGGGGGCTACGCTGGACTCCAACCAGGCACTGGACCGGTTCCTGGCCGGCATCGAACGCCGCGCGTTCCGCATGGCGTATCTCGCCACCGGCAACCGGGAAGACGCGCTCGATCTGGTACAGGACGCCATGTTGAAGCTGGCGCAGCGTTATACCTCGCGCGATGCGCAGGAATGGGGGCCGCTGTTCCACCAGATACTGCAGAGTCGCATCCGCGACGGTTACCGCCGCAACCGGGTACGCAACCGCTGGCGTGTGTGGTTCAGTAACGACACGGGGGATGAGGGGGATGAGTCCGACCCGATCCAGAACTTGGCGGACACGTCCAACCCCGATCCCATGGAGCGCGTGGCGGAGGCGCACGCCGCTACGGCGGTGGAGGCGGCGCTGCGCCGGTTGCCGTTGCGTCAGCAACAGGTTTTTTTGTTACGCGTCTGGGAAGGCTTGGATGTGGCCGCCACGGCCAAGGCCATGGGCTGCTCCGCCGGCAGTGTGAAAACCCACTATTCGCGCGCAGTCCACAGTCTGCGTGTATCGCTGGAGGATCATCGGTGATGAGCAAGGACAAGCGGGAAGAGGCGCTGCTGCGGCAGATAAAAAACAGCCTGGACACCAGCTGCGAGGCACTCGATGCCGCCACCTGCACGCGCCTGCGCGCCGCACGCGCGCAGGCGCTGCAGTCTACGCGTCCACGCCAGCGCTGGCTGTTGTGGCCCGCCGGCGGCGCGGCGCTGGCGGCGGTCACGCTGTTGTCGTGGGCGTTGTGGTTGCATGAACCGGCCGCTCATACGCCCGCCGCATTGGAACAACTCGAGCTTCTGAGCTCGACGGAAAATCTGGAGTTGTATACCGATCTGGATTTTTACCAGTGGTTGGCGAGCGCCACCGATGCCAGCTGAATGGATAATACTCTATGCCCTGCTCGCTGCGGCCCCCAGTATGGCCGACAGCGCGCCGCCGGATCCGGCACCCCCCGTGGAAATGCTCGAATTTCTCGGCAAATGGGAGACCGCCAAGGGCGAATCCGTCGACCCCGCGCAATTCGCGGACGCCGCAACGGAGACGGACAAACCGTCTGAGGACAAGAAACATGAACAACATAAATAGCCGGAGTATTGCATTGCTGCTGATGCTGCTGGCCAGCGCCGTCGCGCAGGCGGAAGCCGACACGCCATCCGCCAGTGGCCCGCGCTGGGATACGCTCAGCCCTCAGGAGCAGCAGGCCCTCGCCCCCTTGCGAGATCGCTGGGACCAGCTACCGCCGGAACGTCAGGAGGCGTTGCGCAAAGGTGCTACTCGCTGGTCGTCCATGACTCCGGAACAACGCGCCGAGGCCAAGCAGCGCTGGCAGCGCTGGCAGACGCTGAGCCCGGAACAGCGCAACGTCATCCAACGGCGTTTTCAGCGCTTCAAGCAACTGCCGCCGGACGAGCAGCAACGCATCCAACAGCGGCAACGCTGGTTCAGCAGCCTGCCGCCGGACGAGAGACGCGCCCTACGCGCACGCTGGGAGAAGGCTACACCGGTAGAGCGCCGTCAGATGCGGCAAGAGATGCATGAGCGTTACCAACGGGATCATGCCGGTGCGCGTGCGCCGCGCCACCCGGGGGACAAACGCCGATAAAGCTGCCGGCTAAGATGTGCGCGCTTTGTCGGCATTGCCACGCGCCTTGTCCACCGGATACTTTCCTTCATTGATCTCGATTTTACGCCAAGCCGCCGATACCAGATCCACGCCGAGTCGATCCGCCATGCGTACCAGATAGATGAAGATATCCGCCATCTCCAATTCCACCTCCCGCTGTTTCTCCGTGGAGAGTGCACGGCTCTGGTCCTCGGTCAGCCACTGAAAATGCTCCACCAGTTCCGCCGCCTCGACAATCAACGCCATGCTCAGATTCTTGGGGGAATGAAACTGCTCCCAATCGCGAGCGTCGGCGAATGCGCGCAAGCGCAGGATCAGCTGTTCGAGATCGGACATGGCAGCTCCTTGAAGGTAAAACACTGAAGCGTGGATCGTTAATTTGCGCCGACGACATCGGCGAGTTGTATGCCGCCTTTACCAAACGACAACTTGCCGCGATACATGGCCGAATCGACCCGCTCCAGCACGCTATCGAGGTCCAGGCCATGTTGCGGTGCCTGGCCGAGACCAATGGAGATGCTCAGGGTAATACCGGCCTGCCCGGCCCACACGGCCACTGTCTGCTGCAGACGTTCCGCCACGCGCATGGCGTCGTCCAGCGGGCAATCCGGTAACACCATCACGAACTCGTCTCCACCGAAACGCGCCGCAATATCCGAGCTACGCATGGAAGTACCCACCATGTGGGCGACTTCCTTCAGCACCTTGTCGCCAGCCGGGTGACCCAGGGTATCGTTGATGGACTTAAATCCATCCAGATCGGCGAACAATACTGTGACGTTATGCCGGCTCAAGTCACGTTCGCGGAACAGCTTGCTCGACTTTTCGTACAGGCCGCGGCGATTGAGCAGGCCAGTGAGATGGTCCAGGTTACTCTCCTTCTCCAGCTTCCAGCGCGCCTTTTCGATGCGCGACATGAGCGAATAGGAATACAGAATGATGATGACGAAAAACGCCAGGAATATGCCTGTAGACACCGACACCGAGGAAAGATACTGCGGGAAGTGCAATATCATTATCAGGAACACCAGGACAAACGTGGCAATGATCGACTCGGCGAAAAAGCGCAGGCCATAGCGCATACCGTTACCCAGGATCACCATGATGTAGGGCAGATAGGTCGGCGACATGATGCGGCCGTCCACCAGCACGGCGAAGGAGACCATCAACAGATCGGTCCACATGGCCAGGCGCCAACGAATCGGAGAGTGGGTGTGGTGCCAGGCATGCGCCAGGTAGGCCAGGGTGAGCAGTGGATACAGCACCGCCACCAAATTGACCAGCAACAGATTCGGCCACAGGTGTTCCGCCTCGTCTCCCAGGTTGAAATAGGCCAGATACAACGCCCAGAACAGGAAGCGCGTCAGAAACTGCGTACGCTGGTCCTCCCAAGGCATACTGCGGACATTTTTTTCCGGCAATGTGTCCAGGGTGCGACGCCCTGGGGCCAGTCTGCGCTTATCGGATAACCGCCGTAAATAACTCATGCTCTTCCCCTTTGCCCATGACTTGCCGCCCTGGTGCACACTGGTCCTAGGTTCCAGCCTGCAGCCG
>JAYUFH010000396.1:0-10031 GCA_043738765.1 Pseudomonadota bacterium
CCAAACCAGCGGCGAAATAAGCGCGCAACCGCCTAGGGAAGCTCTGGACAAACCCTCCCCTGCGGTTTTCGGAGGACAGGGTTAGGGTGAGTCTCGTAGGTCGGGTTCCCCCGTGCGGGGACAAGAGCGCAGCGTAACCCGACATTTCGTCGCAGACCAAGGTGGAGCAGCAAAGGTGCTTCCGCAGCAAAGGCGGGGTTTTGTTGGGTTGCGCCCTTCGGGCTCTCGTGCCCTTTAGGGTAAACCCAACCTACGACGGCCAACGGAGTGCGGCGGCTTGCCGCTGTTTTTACGACAGCGGGAGCAAGCTCCCGCACTCCGCTTGGTGAGTGGTTCTCTAACTCAAGAAAAGACCATAGGCGGGGTTGCGCGTCTCGTCGACGTATTCATACCCGAGGTTGGCGAGGAAGGCGTGGAATGCCTGCTTCTCCCCCGGAGGCACCTGCATGCCCACCAGTACACGGCCGAAATCCGCGCCATGGTTGCGGTAATGGAACAGGCTGATGTTCCAGGTCTGGCCCATCTTGTTGAGAAAGTTCAACAGCGCGCCGGGGCGCTCGGGAAATTCAAAGCGGTAAATGATCTCGTGTACCGCATTCGGCGCGCGCCCGCCGACCAGGTGGCGGATATGCACCTTGGCCATTTCATTGTCGGTCATGTCGAGGGTCTCGTACCCTCCGGCACGTAATGCATTCATCAGATCTTCGGCCTCGCGCCCATCCCGGATCTGCACACCCACGAACACGTGTGCGCGCGACGGATCGGCGTAGCGGTAATTGAATTCAGTGATGGATCGTTGCGCCACGATGGAACAAAAGGCGCGGAAACTGCCCGGACGTTCGGGTATGGTCACGGCGAAGATCGCCTCGCGCCGCTCGCCGATCTCAGCGCGTTCGGACACATGCCGCAGGCGGTCGAAATTCATGTTGGCGCCGGAGGCGATGGCCACCAGCTCCTGGCCCTGGATGCCTTCGCGCTCAACGTATTTTTTCATGCCGGCCACGGACAGTGCGCCGGCCGGCTCCAGGATGGAGCGGGTGTCCTCGAACACATCCTTGATACCAGCACAGATCTCGTCGGTGCTGACCAGAATAACCTCGTCGACAAATTGCTGCGCCAGGCGAAAGGTTTCCTCACCCACCTGACGCACCGCCACGCCATCGGCAAACATGCCCACGTGGTCAAGCACCACGCGCGTGCCGGCCTTGAGCGAGCGGTACATGGCATCGGCATCCTCCGGCTCGACGCCGATGATTTTGATATCCGGCCGCAGCGACTTGAGGTAGACCGCGATGCCGGCGATGAGGCCGCCGCCGCCCACCGGCACGAACACCGCATTCATCTGCGATGGATGTTGCTTCAGCAGCTCCACGCCGATGGTGCCCTGCCCGGTGATCACCTCCGGGTCGTCATACGGATGCACAAACGTGAGGCCGCCTTGGCGCATGAGGCCGAGGGCATGGGCGTAGGCGGCGTCGTAGTTTTCACCCACCAGCACCACCGCAGCACCTCGGCTGCGGATAGCGTCGATCTTGATTTGCGGCGTGGTGACCGGCACCACGATCACCGCGCGCGTACCCAGCTTCTGCGCCGCCAGCGCCACACCCTGGGCGTGATTGCCGGCGGAGGCGGTGACCACACCGCGCGCCAAAGCCGCTGGCGACAGGCCGACCATTTTGTTATAGGCGCCGCGCAACTTGAACGAGAACACCGGTTGCTGGTCTTCGCGCTTCAGCCAGACGCGGTTGTTCAAGCGCCGCGTGAGGTTGGGCGCCAGATCGAGCGCCGTCTCGCGCGCGACTTCGTAGACGCGGGTGGTGAGTATCTTTTCCAGATAGCGTTGAGGCATGGGCGTAATCTACCAAAAACAGCGCTGTCCGGCTCTTTTTTATTGCGTATACAACCGGTATGCTCAGCCAATGACGACACAGGGGGAGCAATGACCCAGGACGAAATGAAAAAGGCCGCCGCCCGGGCGGCTTTGGAATACATCGAGAGCGGCACGATCATCGGTGTCGGCACCGGTTCCACCGCCAATCACTTCATCGACGCCCTGGCGCAGATCAAGGGGAAAATCGACGGTGCGGTGGCAAGCTCCAACGCCACCGCCGAGCGCCTGAAGAAACACGGCATCCCGGTACTCGATCTCAACGCCACCGGCGGTCTCTCGCTGTACGTGGACGGTGCCGACGAGTCCACCCGCTATCTGCATTTGATCAAAGGCGGTGGCGGCGCCCTCACGCGGGAGAAAATCGTTGCCGCGGCAAGTAAAACCTTCGTGTGCGTCGCGGACGAATCCAAGCTGGTGGACGTATTGGGCGCCTTCCCCCTGCCGGTGGAGGTCATCCCCATGGCGCGCAGCTATGTGGCGCGCGAAATCGTCAAGCTCGGTGGGGAGCCCATGCTGCGCGACGGTTTCATTACGGATAACGGCAATGTGATCCTGGACGTGCGCGGCCTCATGATCCTCAATCCAGTGGAGCTGGAAGAAAAACTCAACAATATCGTCGGCGTAGTCACCAACGGTCTGTTCGCCCGGAGACCGGCGGATGTGCTGATCCTCGGCACAGCGGGCGGCGTTAAAACCATTAAGTAAATAAACCTGGAAAAAGCAGTTAACCGCAAATGAACGCGGATTAGCGCCGATGAAACATAGTGTTGATGTTCCGAAAATAATGCCGCATAGTCGTCGCAGTAGCAGACGTAGGGTGGGCATCGCCCACCAGCGTGTGCCGGCCATGGCCGTGAGTGGTGGGCGATGCCCACCCTACACAACCAGACATGCCTATGTCGCTATGTTTAGCGTGTCACCGCGGCACCCTACGCCATCACCCGCGATATCTGGATATTCAGTTTTTTGATACGGTGCCACAAACTGCGTTCCGAAATGCCCAGACGCTTGGCCGCCTGCACCTGCACTCCGTTACAAGCCTCCAGCGCCTGCAAGATGGCGCGCCGCTCCACCTCTTCCAGCCAGACATCCAGGTCCTGGTCACCCATGCGCTCCAGATAGTTGGCGTTGGTGCTGGCGCCATCGGTGTCCGGACGGATGGCATAAGGCAGATCCACCTGGTCGATCTCCGAACCCTTGCAGGACAACAACGCACGCTCCACCGCATTGCGTAATTCGCGGATGTTGCCCGGCCACGGGTGACGCTTCAGCACATCCATGGCCGCGGGGGTAAAGCCACTCACCGCTTTGTCGGTATCGGCACCAATCTCGAGCAGAAAGCCCGTGGCCAGTAGCGGCACGTCGTCGATACGCTGGCGCAACGGTGGCACCACGATGCTGTACACATCCAGACGATAAAACAGGTCGTCGCGGAACCTGCCCTGACGCACCAGCTCCTTGAGATTGCGATTGGTGGCGGCGATCACCCTGACATCGATGGCGCGCACCTGATCGCTGCCCAGGGGGGAAAATTCACGCTCCTGCAGGACGCGCAGGAGTTTCGCCTGCAGGCCCAAATCCAGATCGCCGATCTCATCCAGAAAAAGCGTGCCGCCCTGGGCCTGTTCCAACCGGCCGGAACGATTGCTGGCCGCCCCGGTGAAGGCGCCTTTCACATAACCGAACAACTCGCTCTCCATCAGATCGTGGGGAATCGCGGAACAGTTGATGGCCACCCACGCGCCTTCCGCACGTGGACTCAGATCATGCACGGTGCGCGCCACCAGCTCCTTGCCGGTACCGGACTCGCCGGTGATCAGGACATTGGTCTTGTACGGCGCGACCTGGCGTATCTCTTCCAGCATTTTTTGATACGCCACGCTTTCGCCCTGCAGGCGGCGGCGTCCGCGCGATTGATTGACCGCCTCCTTGAGCTGCTGGTTCTCGCGCAGTATGCCGCGCAGCTTGATCGCGTTGTGTACCGCAATCTCCAGCTCCTCCGGTTCGAAAGGTTTGGTAAGGTAATCCGCCGCACCGGCGTGCACACTGCTCACCGCGGAGCGGATGGTGCCGTGCGCGGTGACTACGATGACCGGCACCTCGGGGCGTTCCTTGCGGCAGCGGCCGATAAAGGCATCCCCGCCCATGCCGGGCATGTTCAGGTCCGACAGAATGACATCGAGATTCGGGTTCGCAAGATGACCAAGCCCGGCCTCACCGTTGTTCGCCAGCAACACATCGTACCCGGCATCCACCAGGATCATGCGCATGACGGCTTGCATGTTCTGTTCATCATCCACTACCAACACCGTACGCTTCATGTCTCTGGCCTCGGCTGCAACGTAAACCGCATGGCGAATCTCGCACCGCCGTGCGCCGGCGGCAACACCTCAAGCTTACCGCCGTTCGCCTCCACCAGGGTATTCGCCAAGGACAGACCGAGCCCGGTGCCCTGCTCCTTGGTAGTGAAGAAAGGTTCGAACAGGCGTGGCATTACCTCCGCCGCAATACCCGGACCGCTGTCTTCAATCGACAACACCACGTGGCCATCGACGCTACTGGTCGAGATGTACAGCTCGCCACCCTGCTCGCCCATGGCCTGGATGGCGTTGGTCAGGATATTGCCCCACGCCTGCTGCAACAGTCCGGCGTCCGCCATGATACGCGCGTCGTTATGCCCGATGTGCCGCCGGATTCGGATGTTGTCTCTACCTGCCAACGCGGTGGCCAGCGCACGCTCCATGGGGAACGCCGGATCGATGCTGGCAAAATTCGGCTGGCGCTGGCGCGAGAGCTGGAGGAAATCCTGCACCAGATTGCCCACACGCTGACTTTCCTCCCGCAGCATGCGGATCAACTCAGTTTTTTTCTCCGGCGTTTGTTCGGCCTTTTCGAGCAGGGCGGAAGCGGTGTTGATCACGCCAATGGGGTTGCGTATCTCGTGCGCCAGCGCCGCGGAAAGCTCCCCAAGGGCCGCGAGTTTGTCGCGTTGGAACGCCTGTTGTTGTTCGTCACGCGCCTCGCGCAAGCGTCTGGCCATGGCATTGAAGGCCTGGGCGAGATCCCCCAGTTCGTCGTCCGAGCCCACCGGTACCGTGGCACTGAAATTCTGTGCCGCCAACTGCATCACACCGTTGCGCAAATCCTCCACCGGACGCAGCACTAGTCGGCTGAGTATCAGACCCATCAATCCACCGATCACCAGACCCACAACGGAGATGGCCAGAAAGAGCACCAGCCGGTTCGTCACCACCTCCTCAAAACCGCGCCGTTCCAGGCCGGTAAAAATTATCGCCTCCACATGGCCCTCGGTGTCGACCACCGGGGAGTACTGGCCGCGAAATTTTCCCTGCTCGGCGTTGAGGCTGTAATACGGTTTCTTGTCCTTCTGCAACAAGCGCATGACTCCGACCGGGAGATTGCCCAGACGCACCGACCTCCCTGGCCGCGAGAAGACATCGATAAAATTCGCGCCCTCACGGTAGTAAAGGCGGATCTTCATGCCCGTCAAATTGGATAACTCGTTGATAAAATCCTGGTTGAGCAGACTGCCGATGACCAGGTAGTAGCGCGGCGTTCCGCTACGCGGCACCGGCGTAATGCCGACCGCCGCCAACTGGTTCGTGCCTTTGTACCCAACCTTCAGCACCGCCTCCGTCTGGCCGCGATCCCATAAGATGCCCATCCTGACCGGTACCGAGCTGTAGACCAGCTGCTGTTGCGGTGTGTAGGCCTGGATGAAACTGATACCCAATTCCTGCGCTATCCGCGTCACTGGCTGGCGGATCGGATCGGCCTCCCCCGCCTCCAGGCGCGCGGCAAATGCCGGGTCATCCGCCAGGACCCCACCCAGCATAACGGCGTCATTTTGGTTGGCCTGTAGCCACACCTGGCCGGAATGAGATGAATCCTGTATCCAGCGGCCCAAACGCTCCTCGAATCCAGAGGCCACCCACTCGGAGGCCAGAATCGCCGCCGCCAGCATGGGCACCACCACGATGGCCAGAATCACCAGCAATACCTTGCGCTGCAGACGATTGAGTTTAATGGGTAGGTTCACTGTGGTGGCATCCGGAATTTGTGTATCCTACATTTTTTGTAGCCCCGAGTAGGGTAGTTTACCCGCAACCACCACGCAGAGATATTGTAGTTCATTGATATTAAATGACTAATTGTCAGTTCCATCCTCTGGCATGTGAATTGCTTTGTATGAGATCGAAGATGGACAAGCCTCGGCCCCATCCGACTACCCTACCATTATGCCTATATGTACGAGGAATTAAGACATGAAAAAGACTCTGATCAGCATTCTTGCCCTGTCCCTGGCCGCTCTGTTCTCCGGCGTAAGCTTCGCCGCTGACTCCGCCGCCCCGGCTGGCGCTGCCGCGACCGCCACCAGCAGCACCACCGTTGCCGAAGAGAAGAAGGCTGAGCCCACCAAGAAGAAGGTGAGCAAGAAGAAGAAGATGAAGAAAGAAGCCATAAAGAAGGAAGAGAAGAAAGAAGAGATGAAGAAAGAAGGCGCCGCCAAGTAAGGTCGGTCTTCCAAAGAAGTAAGCCTGGTTCCTGCCGTACAAGAAAGCGCCCTCCGGGGCGCTTTTTTGTATAACGCATTTAACCCTCCAGATGGCGCTGTACCCAAGCCGCCAGATTACGCGCATCCAGGGCGCCGGCCAGGCGATCCACCTCGTGTCCACCCTTGAATAGCGCTAGGGTGGGGATGCTGCGTATGCCGAACTGGCTGGCAAGCGACGGCTGTTCCTCCGTGTTCACCTTGGCAAAACGCACCCGGGTCTTGAATTGATCCGCCACCTGATTGTAGACCGGGGCCATCATTTTACATGGGCCGCACCAGGGTGCCCAGAAATCCACCACCACCGGGATTTCGTTGCGCGTCACATGTCTCTGAAAGTTATCCGCTGTCAACGCCAGTGGTTTTCCGTCCAACAACGGCTGATGACAGACACCGCATCGGGGCGACTGGCTGAGGCGCTCCGCCGGGACGCGGTTGATGCCCCGGCAATGAGGGCAGACGATATGCTTGCTCTGGGACACGTTACCCCCTTTTAATATGGCTCTTAGGTAGGGCACTACACATTAAACGGCATGCACTATATCATTGGGGCAAGGCGCGCAGATTTCCAGCGCACCCTAAATACCGACCGTGCCTTGTTGTCATGGTTTTTTTGCTCTATCCTCAAATGACCACGCTCCACCACTGACCAGCATCTGCGCATGCCCTGCACTTCTCGATCGCTATTCCTGCTACTCGCGTCTTTACTTATGTTTTCCGCTTGCAGTCATGCGCCGCATCGGCCGGCCGAGCAGGCGCAGGGAGACTACCACTATGTCGAAAATTATCTTGCATGGTACATCCCACAACTGATGAAGAAACACCACGTTCCCGGGGTCAGCATCGCCCTGGTGGATGGGCAGAAAATCGTCTGGGCACGCGGCTTCGGTTACGCCGACCGGGAAAAATCCATACCTGCCACTGCCTCGACCATCTACCAAGTGGGGTCCATCTCCAAGGTGATCACCGCCACGGCAGTGATGCAGGAGGTGGAGCAGGGACGCATCGATCTGGACGCGCCCGTGCAGAAGTATCTCCCCGGATTCTCCCTGCACTCACGCTGGGGCACAGAGCCCGCGCCAACCGCCCGCGCCCTGCTGGCGCATCATGCCGGCCTGCCAACCTACTACCTTAAAGGTTTCTTCAGCGACAAACCCCTGGCCAGTTTGATCACGGAACTCAAGCAGGAATACTTCGCCTACCCACCCGGCCAGGTCTTCAACTATTCGAATCTGGGGCCCGACCTCATGGGGCTGGCCATGGAAAACCTCTCCGGCGTGCCCTTCGCCGAACACATGCAACACGCACTGCTCGAACCCTTAAGCATGTACAACTCCTCATTCAACCTGAGTCCGGAAACCACATCGCTGATGGCGCGCGGTTACGTCGACGGTCAGGCCTCCGACCCGGTGCAGATACGCGACGTGCCCGCCGGCGCACTCAGCAGCAACGTGCTGGACCTGGCCCGCTTTATCCAATTTACTCTGGGTGACGGTACCCTCGACGGACAGCGGGTGTTGGCGCGGAAATATCTGGATGCCATGCTGCAGCCGCAATACACCGGCAAGCCCCTGGATTTCGGCCAGCACTTTGGCCTCGGTTGGATGTTGAGCGGTATCGACCTGCCGCAAGCGGGCACCGTTGCCTGGCACAACGGCAGCACCAAGGCCTTTATCAGCCAGATGGTGATCCTGCCGGAGAAAAAACTCGGCGTGGTGGTGCTGGCCAACGCCAACAGCGCCGGCCCCTTGGTGTACGACGTGGCTGAACAGGCGCTGAAACTGGCGCTGGAGGCGCGCGACGGCATACACCCGTCCGCCGCAATTTCGCACGCCGCGATAACATTGCCGATCGCGACCCTGCAGCAGTACGTCGGCGATTACAGCCTTATGGGCAGCCTCGCGCGCATTCGATTGCATCACAACCAACTGCAACTAAAGGTATTGGATCACACCCTCGAACTAGTGCCGGAAAGCGCCACCGACTTTCACGCGGAGTACCGTCTGCTGGGACTGATATCCGTGCGCATCCCGTTTCCACCGTTGCAGTTCGTACGCGTCGAGGGGCGTGACTTCATGCTGTTGCGCGATCGCGTCGTGAGCGCCGCGGAAAAGATCCCGCCGTATGCGGTTCCGGAAATATGGCGCGCCCGCACCGGCAACTACCACATCGTCAACCCGGACAAACATTACCTGGTCAATCTCGACCACTGCCGCATGTTGATGGAAGACGGCAAGCTGCTGCTGGACATCAAGATCTCGGGTCTCGAAGATCGCAGAGTGAAGGTGGTGGTCGTGCCGCTGTCGGACAATGAAATCTATGTATTTGGTCTCGGTCGCAATGTCGGCGACGTGGCGCGCATGGAAAGTGACGGCACTAAAACCCGCATGTGGTATTCCGGTTATCTGTTTGAACGCGAGTCCGACGCACCGGCGGAACAGGCCGTCGCCGCCTATCACACCGCCCACTGAGCGGTTTACAGCGGATTCTTCGGACCGACCTCGCGCCAGCCATGGATGCTGCCTGTCGTGTACGGGCTCTTGATGTAGCTTACGGAAAACAACACCTTCGACGCATACGTTGCCTGCACCGCCGCTACACTGCCAATCAAGCGGACACCGGCCAGATCGAGATGGCTGTCGATGGCCTTGATCGCCACGCTGGCGGCGATGACGCTGCTGGTGATGGTGACATAGGCGTCTTCCGCCCGCAGCCCGCCCCGCGGACCCCCGATGCGACTGTCCTCGATGGTGACGGAGGCATCGGTGATACGCACCTCCCTGACCCGGGCGTTGCGCAGCACGACATCTTTGCAATCCACAATCACGATGCTGGCGTAATCCCCTTCGAACACCCGGCCACGCTGCTTCTTGCAACTCCCCACGCGCGTGGAGGTGAATTCACCAGCATCATCTGATGATTGCAGCTTCAGCGGGTTCGACGCCACCGCCGGCCGGCGCGCAAAATCGAGCACCAGGGCATCGAACTCCCGGGGCGCGTCCTCCATGGGCGTGTGCGCGGAATCGGCCAGTATCTTCAGTTCCGCCTCTGCCAGATTGGCCGCCAGCACCTTGCCGGTGCGCAACGGCGCCAGCGGGTCCCTGGCGCCCCAGATCACCAGCACCGGGGCTCGCACGCGCTGAATGATGCCGCTGAAGTCTTCCAATATCAGCGCCAGGCCGGCGATCTTGGCCGGGTCCCCACCCAGCACGCTCTCGCGCAACGTTGGACTGGCGATGACCAGATCGAGGTCCGGCCGCAACCTGGCGACTATCCCAAGTATGCTGCCAACAAGGTTGTGCAACTGCTCTTTCTGATTGGGATAAAAGCTCGGCAACACACCGATGCCGAGATAGGACAGATACTGACTATAGGCCTGGCGATGCAGTATCCCCGGCACGTCGGCGACCACCAGCCCCTGCACGTCGTCCGGGTAGGTCGCGGCGTAGCGCAATGCCACCGCGCCGCCCAGGGAATGGCCGATCAGTACAAACGGCCCCTTGGTATACTTACCGGCGACATACTTTACAAACGCCACGTAATTTTCCAGCGTATACGCCTGGTTGC
>JAYUFH010000397.1:0-1383 GCA_043738765.1 Pseudomonadota bacterium
GTTGAAGGCCGGGTTGGTCACCCGCATCCGCGAGATCATCAGCGAAAGCAAGCTCACCCAAACCGACGCCGCCAAACGCATTGGCCTCAGTCAGCCCGACGTGTCACGCCTGCTGCGCGGCCAGTTCCGTGATGTCTCGGTCGAACGGCTGATGCGCATGCTGACCAGGCTCGGCTGTGACGTTGACATCGTCGTGCGCGACCATGGCAAGGGCGGCGTGCCACGCGACACCCTGCATTTGCACGCGCAGCCAGGGTGAGGCCAGCACTGAACGTCTGGCGACCACCGGCATAGGGTAGTAGGAGAGGGAATCCCATGACCACAGAAGAGCAGCAAGCTGAATGGCCATGCGGCGAAGAGAAGGCCGAAAACATTGCCCAGGCCGGCGCACTACGGGAACAGGCGAAGAAAGGCGGACTGCGATTTGAAGCCTATCTGCCCCCGGGACTTGCCGACTGGCTACTCGGGCTGGTCGAACAGGGCACGTTCATCGACCCGAGCGAAGCGGTCTTCGTGATCCTGGGCGAGCACAAGGAACTGGAGCCGCATTCGGACTTGCGCCGCGAGCTACTACATCGCCGCCTGCAAGCGTCGCTGGATGACCCAGGGCCGAGCATCCCTGGTGAAGAGGTCTTCGCAGAGCTGAGAAAACAACTTAGCAAGCCACGACCTGAACCAGCGGCATGGAAGCGCAACAGGCCGACAGCCGAGGAGTAACGGCATAGAGCGAGGAGAGAATTCTCTCTTTCTTGAATTCTCTCCATTAACGGTCTGTAGACGCAGACCATGCCGCTGAATCCAGCCGCCTCTTTGGTCTTGCTATGTGTCGGGTTCTTGTCTAGTGTTGTTGTCGGGTTTTTGTAACCCTGTCTACAGCTTTTGGGCGACCTCATGAAGCAACCGAAACCACTGCGCGAGAGGGTCAGGACACGGATCACCCGCAGCCGTGCCGGTGTCTTCCTGCCACGCGATTTCAACGATCTCGGCGGCGAAGATCAGGTGCTGCGCGCCTTGCGGCAGCTCGTGAAAGAAGGCCAGTTGGTTCGCCTTGGCTATGGCGTCTATGGCCGCGCCATCCGCTCTAGCCTGGATGGGCAGCCCATGCTCTACAACCGAGACGGGTTCATCGGCGCCTCACGCGAAGCGCTGACCAAGCTCGGGGTCGCCTGGGAGCCCGGCTCGTGGGAGTGCGCCTACAACGAAGGGCGTTCGACACAAGTGCCGGTCAACGCCGTGGTGCGCATCAAGGGTCGTCTTGCCCGCCGCCTGAGTTATCACGGCAAACCGCTCGTGCTGGAACGGTAGGCGCCTACATCCAAGGCACTGAAAAATCAGGCCAAAGCCGGTGCACGGCATCCCGTCAAAGAATCCTCTTGTCCGGAC
>JAYUFH010000398.1:0-1380 GCA_043738765.1 Pseudomonadota bacterium
GTGGGAATGGAAGGCCCACTCCGGCGGCACCATCACCCGCCAGCTGCGGCGCATGGGTGCCTCCCTCGACTGGTCGCGGGAGCGCTTTACCCTGGACGAAGGATTGTCCCAGGCGGTGCAAGAGGTGTTCGTGCGCCTGCACGAGGAAGGCCTGATCTATCGCGGCAAGCGTCTGGTGAACTGGGACCCGGTGTTGCACACCGCGGTGTCCGATCTGGAAGTGCTGTCGGAAGAAGAAAACGGGTCGATGTGGTACATGCGTTATCCGCTGGCGGATGGTACGGGTCACCTGATCGTGGCCACCACCCGCCCCGAAACGATGCTGGGCGATGCCGCCGTGGCGGTGCATCCCGATGACGAACGCTACAAGCATCTTATCGGTCAACAGGTGAAACTGCCTTTCACCGGGCGGCTTATTCCCATCATTGCCGATGACTATGTGGACCCGGCGTTCGGCACCGGTTGTGTGAAGATTACGCCGGCACACGACCCCAACGACTATGAAGTCGGTAAGCGCAACAAGCTCGCTCTAATAAATGTAATGAATCTTGATGCCTCTATCCGACATCGTGCAGAGTTTATTCTGACACCTGGCGCATCCCTAACATTGCCAGATGGATCTGTAGCCACCTTACAAGATGGCACGTACCACAATGGTATATACATGGACACGAGCGTCGTCAACAGCTACGAATTGCCAATAGCCTACGCAGGCCTCGACCGCTTCGACGCGCGCAAGAAAATCGTTGCCGACCTCGACGCTGCCGGTCTGCTGGAAAAAATCGAGCCGCATAAACTCATGGTCCCGAGGGGCGATCGCACCCATGCGATTATCGAACACTTACTCACAGATCAGTGGTACGTAAAGGTTGCACCCCTGGCGGAGCCCGCCATAAAGGCAGTAGAAAACGGCGACATCAAATTCGTCCCGGACAACTGGAAGAACACGTACTACGAATGGATGCGCAACATCCAGGACTGGTGCATCAGCCGGCAGATCTGGTGGGGGCATCGCATCCCGGCTTGGTATGACGACCTGGGCGGCGTGTACGTCGGCCGCTCCGAAAGTGAGGTGCGCACCAAGCATAAACTCGCCGCGAATGTAAAGCTCACCCAGGACGAGGACGTGCTCGACACCTGGTTCTCCTCCGCCCTGTGGCCCTTCTCCACCCTCGGCTGGCCGGAGCAGACCCCCGAGCTCAAAACCTTCTATCCCACCAGCGTGCTGGTCACGGGCTTCGACATCATCTTTTTCTGGGTGGCGCGTATGATCATGCTGGGACTCAAGTTCACCGGCGAGGTGCCGTTCCGCGAGGTCTACATCCACGGCCTGGTGCGCGACGCCCAGGGACAGAAGATGTCCAAGTCCAAGGGCAACGT
>JAYUFH010000399.1:0-3771 GCA_043738765.1 Pseudomonadota bacterium
GCTATGTTGGTCCGGGTCAAAAAAGATAATCTTTCCCGCAGCAACCGTGATGGGGCCTACGCACGGCTGATTGGCGAGGGCGCCAGCAGCGACCGTGCCGGTCTTCAGCGAGCGGATCTTCACGGTACCGTCGCATTGCAGAAGCATGTCATTGGCTGCGGTCATTACTGAAGTGAAGTTCAGAGAGGTCGGACTCGACCACAGCAGATTACCTGTCGCCAGATCGAAGGCCCCAACCTGGATGATCAGAGGAACACCGACGGTCGGACCGCGATACATCGCGATGACACCGTTGGCGACCACTGGCGACCTGTCCAGCTCCGCGATCAAGCCCAGGGACGAACCAAATGCGGCGCCGAATTCGACCGCAGTGCCATCGGCCAAGCTGTATCGGCGAACGTACCCGACAGTTCCGAACAACTGTTGTCGCAGGGCCACGACGACGCCGGTAGGCGTGAACACCGGCGCAGTCACGAAGGCATCCCCGGCATAGACGACTTTGTCCCAGTTCACCTTGCCGGTGATCGCATTGCGTGCTTCCACATGCCATGTCCAGAGAGGTGACGATCCGGTGCGGTAAACGCTGAATAGCTGTCCGCCACCAAGGGCGAGCTTCTGGCGCACGATGGGCCCGGCCGGATCGGCAATCAGCGTCGACCATAGGCGTCCACCACTGGTCAAGTCGACAACGAGATGGCCTTCGCTCGTCGTACTGTAAATGACGCCGTTGCTGATGATCGGACCATCGTAACCAATCTTGTCTCCTTGACCGAACAGGCCCGTAGTGCCGTAAGACATCTCCCAACCTTGATCGATCAGCCCGTTGCCAACGCCGTTGAAATTGCCTGTCAACGTATCGACCGCCTGTAGCGACGGACCGTAGTCGACGCCGATGTATGCGTGGCCGCTATCCGTCGCCGGAACCGAATTGACGAAATTGCTCGTCCAGCGCGGCGCGCCGGTCTGTAGATCGACGGCCCGTGCCCGTGCGCCGTCGATGATGAACAGCGTCTCGCTGGAGGCTACGCCGTAGAACCCCATGTACCAAATATACGCAGTAGTCAGGCTTACCGACCATTTCGACGTCAGCGAAGCGGCGTTGCTGAACCTCAGGGTGCCCTCGCTCGAGTTGAAATTGGTACCGGCAGCGTCGTAGCGCTCCATGGGCCACGCGCTTGGAGGTGGACAGAATGGATTGCAGCTGGCGAGGCTCACGCGTGGACCTAGGCAGCCGAGCGCGGTCGCCAACAGGATGGCGAACAACGTGCGCGGACGACGCAGCGAAGATAGTGTAGCCATAGTCCCTCCTGGTGATCGGATGGCGGAATTCTTGCGCCTGCTGACAGCCATCAGTGCGGAACGTCAGCGTGAGCGAATTGAGAGTAAAAACCCTGTATCGAATTGCCGCTTTATGGTGGCGTGCGCAGTGCTGGGGCGATAGCTGCCAAGGACGAAGCGGGTTGCCGCAAATAGGTCATCATCGATGACCTCCTAAATATATTTTGGCCAACATCGGGGTTCTACAGCGAAGTATGTACCGTTCAAAACCAACGCGGTCTACCAGCCTCTCGTGATGCGTGACCCAACAACTGCAATCTAAACTTGGTCGGAGGATCGGCCACCGATTGTGATGAAGCCAGTGATATGATTTCACCAAAATGCTGAACAACATTGATCTGTCCCGAGTTTAGGAACGATAACCACCCTATCCGCCAAAATCGAGCATCGTGTGCGTTGAAACAGGAGGGGGCGAACTGGACCGATCGCGATGGACGGCGGCCGTTTAGCCCGGAATTTCGCGGGCCCCTCACCCAGCGGGTATTTTCTGCAAGGAGATATCGACCGTTTAGACCCGCAGGCGCGAGCGACACCATGCCGAGTGTCAGGCCACAGCGTAAGGAGGGGCCTGTCGTCAGCCTGGTTCCCCCAGGCCCGAACACTTCTTCTTGCGGCGGAGCACGCACGAAGAGTCTGAAGGCAGGTATCGCAGGCTCGGCCCGTCGGTCAAGGTGCTCAAGGATCTTCTTGATCACGATCGGGTCTTCGATGCACGCAATCACCTTGACCGCACCACCACGGTGGTCACAGGTCATCGATCTTGAACACGCACTGGGCTGTTTATGAATTACCTTGTCAATAGCTTTTGCAGCACTTAGAGTCCGACGCCTATGGCCTTGGCTTTACGGTATTTACTATCCAGGCCTAGCAGCCTGTCGGACTTAGGGCGGAACTTTTCACAGTCGTGCGGATCGGATCGACAATGAGTTCGATGAGGCTACGAGTATGAGCAATTTCCGGCAATGTGATCGAGAAACACCCTACCTACTGCCGCCCTCGCTCGATGATTGGTTGCCGGCAGATCACCTGGCGCGCTTCGTGGTCGATATCGTCGAGCAATTAGACCTCTCGCCATTGGCGCGGCAGTACCGTGGCGCCGGCTCGGCGGCCTATCACCCGTCGGTGCTGCTCGGATTGCTGATCTACGGCTATGCCACCGGCACCTTTGGCAGCCGCCGCATCGAGCAGGCGACCTATGAATCGCTGGCGTTTCGTTATATTGCCGCCAATACGCATCCCGACCACGACACCCTGTGCACGTTTCGCAAGCGCTTTCTGCCGGAGATCGAGTCTTTGTTCGTGCAGGTCTTGAGCATTGCCCGGCAGATGAAGTTGCTGAAGTTGGGTACCGTCGCCCTGGATGGCACCAAGTTGCACGCCAACGCGTCGCGGCACAGCGCCTTGTCCTATGGCCATGCCGGGAAGATTGAGGCACAGCTGCAGGCCGAGGTCCAAGAACTGCTGGCACGCGCTGAAGCGGCCGATCTCGAGCCGCTGCCGGCAGGCATGAGCATCCCCGAAGAATTGGCGCGACGTGACGCGCGCCTGCAAGCCATCCGGGCGGCTAAAGCCGAGCTTGAAGCGCGTGCTGCCGAGCGCCATGCCGCTGAGCAGGCCGACTATGAAGCCAAACTCAAGGCCCGTGCGGACAAGACCGAACGTACCGGCAAGAAGCCACGCGGCAAACCACCCGCCCCACCGAGTGCCGGCGGTCGCGCCAACGACCAAGTCAATCTGACCGATCCGGATTCGCGCATCATGCCGGTCGCTGGCGGTGGCTTCGAGCAGTGTTACAACGCACAAGCGGCGGTCGATGCCGAGACCATGCTGGTGGTCGCCACTGGCCTGACGCAGGCGGTCAATGACAAGCAGCAAATAGCGCCGATGATGACGGCGCTCAATGCGCTGCCTGAAGAACTGGGCGAGGTCGTTCGAATGCTGGCCGATGCGGGTTACTTCAGCGCAGCCAACGTCACTGCCTGCACCAATGTCGGCATCGAGCCGATGCTGGCCTGTGGCCGCGAGGCGCATCATGCGTCATGGCAAGCGCGCTTCAGCGAGCCGCCGCCGCTGGCTACACCGGCAGATCCCATCGCGCGGATGAAGCACCGACTGCTGACGCGCGCCGGACGGGCGTGGTATGCCTTGCGCAAGCAGACCGTCGAGCCGGTCTTCGGCATCATCAAAGCGGTGATGGGCTTCCGGCAGTTTTTGCTGCGTGGCCTGCATGCCGTGCGCGGTGAGTGGTCACTGGTAACGATGGCATGGAACATCCGCAGAATGGCCGCATTGCGGCCTTTGGCCAGCGGATGAAGACTACTTCGTCTTTGTTCTTATCACTTGAATAGCCATCATGACTGACGCGAACACCCTACCCACCGACAATATCGACCTGCGCACCTCAACAACTATCCTGTGTCCGACAGGCTGCTA
>JAYUFH010000400.1:0-3771 GCA_043738765.1 Pseudomonadota bacterium
GCTCCACCTTTTCGGCGGACGTGGTTGCGACCACGATGCCCGACGGCAACCTGTTGGGGGTTATACGCGATATCACCGAGCGCAGGCTTGCTGAAGCCAAGGTGCTGCGATTAACCCAACTATACGCCGCACTCAGCCAATGCAATCAGGCTATCGTGCGCTGCACCAGCGAGGCGGATTTTCTCCCGCAAGTCTGTCGCGACGCAGTTACGTTCGGCGGCATGAAAATGGCGTGGATAGGCATGCTGGATACGGCGACAAAATTGATCAAGCCAGTGGCTTCCTTCGGCGTGGGCATCGAATATCTGGAAGGCATCGAAATCTCGATTGACGTGAATAGCTCGGCCGGACAGGGGCCGACCGGCGCGGCCATTCGTACCAACCAGCCATACTGGTGCCAGGATTTCCAACAGGATCCGATCACCGCGGCTTGGCATGCACGTGGCGAAAAATTCGGCTGGGGTTCCCTGGCCTCACTCCCTTTGTATCGAAACGGTGCCGCGGTTGGCGCCTTCGTTCTGTATGCTGACGCGATCAATGCGTTCGATAAAGCGGCGCAGGATCTCTTGGTCGAAATGGCCATGGACATCAGCTTCGCGCTGGATCGCTTCGTCAACGAAGCTGAACGCAAGCGGGAACAGGCTCAGTTGCGCAAGCTGTCGCAGGCGGTTGAACAAAGCCCCAACGTCATCATCATCACCGACCTCGGTGCAGACATTGAGTATGTCAACACAGCGTTCGTCAGAACCACAGGTTACAGCCACGACGAGGTCATCGGAAAGAACCCGCGTCTATTGAAGTCCGGCAAGACTCCGCGCACAACCTACGACAACATGTGGGCTCGTCTGAATAGCGGAGAAAGCTGGCAAGGAGAACTCATCAATAAACGCAAGGACCGCACTGAATACATCGAGTCAGTGTATATCTCACCAATGCGTGAAGCCACCGGGCAGATAACCCACTACCTGGGCATCAAGGAGGATGTCACCGAACGAAAACGCGCCGAGGAACGCATACAATTTCTGGCAAATTTCGACGCCCTCACCGGGCTGCCCAACCGCGGCCAGCTGGCCGACCACCTCAAATACGCCCTGAGTCTCGCGAAGCGCAGTAACGGATACCTGGCGATAATGTTCATCGATCTTGACCGCTTCAAGGATATCAATGACACGCTTGGTCATAGTATCGGCGATGCTTTTCTGGTCGAAGTTGCCAAGCGCTTGAAAACGGCCCTGCGCGAGGAAGATACGGCCTCCCGTTTGGGCGGTGACGAATTCATATTGATGTTGCCGGGTTGTGACGCGGAAGGAGCCGCTCATGTCGTGCAGAAGATATTGCACGTCATCTCCGAACCTTACAAGATCGAGCAATATGATCTGGTCGTGACCGCATCGATCGGCATCGCTCTCTATCCCTATGATGGCGTGGACCTGGAAACACTTTCCAAGAGTGCCGATACCGCCATGTATCGCGCAAAACAGGATGGCCGCGATGGCTACCGATTCTTTACTGCGGAAATGCAGGCGCGCGCAACCCGCAATCTGCAATTGGTCAATGCGTTGCGCCATGCACTCGAACGTGAACAATTCCAAGTACATTACCAACCGCAGGTATCCATCAAAGACGGGGGCATCATCGGAGCGGAGGCCCTGCTGCGATGGCAGCACCCGGAATTAGGCATGGTATCACCGGCGGAATTCATCCCGGTTGCAGAAGATAGCGGGTTGATTCTAACAATCGGGGAATGGGTGCTGCGCACGGCTGTACAGCAGCTGAAGCGCTGGATGGACAGTGGTCACCCGCCTATGGTGATTGCAGTCAACCTGTCGGCCGTGCAGTTCCGCCACCCCAGCTTGCCCGACCTGGTTACACGAATACTCAATGCAGAAAAGTTATCTCCGCAATATCTGGAACTGGAGTTGACCGAGGGCGTAGCGATGCACGACCCGCAGGGGGCGATTGAGGTGATGAACAAATTGCATGAACGCGGCATCCGGATGTCGATCGATGACTTTGGCACAGGCTATTCATCGCTGAACTACCTGAAGAAATTCAAGGTGTACAAACTCAAGATCGATCAGTCTTTCGTACGCGACATCGGTACCGACCTGGAAGACAAAGCCATCGTCGCGGCGATTATCAGCATGGCCAAAAGCCTCGGCCTGAAAACTATCGCCGAGGGCGTGGAGACAGAAGAGCAGCTGGTTTTTCTGCGCGAGCAGGGTTGCGATGAGGTGCAGGGCTATTATTACAGTCGGCCGCTGGCTGCCGACCAGTTTGTGCAGTCGTTTCTAACGACGCTGCGTCATTGATCAAACTTTTTTTAGACAGCGATTAACGGAAACCCATGTAGGGTGGGCATCGCCCACCGCACGCGACGTCGATCATCTCCACTGGTGGGGGATGCCCACCCTACTTGGCTGAAGTGCTTGGGTTTAGGTGCTTGGGGTGTGGAAGCCTGTGTAGCTTGGGGGAAACAGCGGCAAGTCACCGCATTTCGCTTAGCGGAAGTCGAAGCGGGTGGAAAACAAAACGCGGGTGTGATCGTAGCCGTAGGCATCCACATTGGAATTGTTCAAGCTGTGATTCGCCTCGGCACGCAGACCCCAGTTGGGCTGTACCTGCCAGTCCCACCCGGCGGCCAGGCGTGAATAGCCTTCACGCCGCGCGATGGCGGACAGGGGGTCTTCGTTAAGATAGTCGCTGCGTTGCAGGCGTAGCGATGCATAGGGGGTGTGGTTGCGGTAAGGCGTGAAGCGGCCATCGAGGGTCACGCCGTAGTAGCGTCGGCCCAGGGAACGATAGGCCTCGTCCTTGGCATTCTCGCCACCGAGGAAAATACTGCTCGATACCCGCAGTTTCGACGCACCGGACAGTTCGCGACTCCAGGCGAGTGCCGCCACCGAGTTGGTGGTATCCCGCGTGGTCTGATCCAAATAGACATAGTCGCCGTACTGCGCCGTGAGGGAAACCAGGTTATCGGAATCCAGGCGCCGGCTCCAGGCGAGACCGAAGGCATCGTACTTCAGTGCGCGCTCGCGATCGGTGCGCAGCTCCTGGTGGAACACCGGGAGGGTGAAGCGATCCTGCCCCCAGTCCACCCCCACACCCCCCTGAAGATTGAGCAAGCCGGTATTATCGAAGGGTGCGTCGTCGATCCCATCGCCTTGTCCTGTCACCGGGGTGGCGAATTTATTGATCAGCACCGGCTGCTGCGCCAAGGTCCCGGGTAATAGGGAAAAGGCGGCGTCTTGCGGCTGCAGGCTGTTCTTGTCGAGGGACACACCGAACCCACCGGTCCATTGCAGAGTTTTTTCGCTGGTAGCGTCTTTTGCACCGCCTGAGGGGTTAGCGTCATCCAACGGCTCCGCACCCCAGGCGGACATCGCCGAGGTCATCGCCAGGACTGCAGAAAAGGTAGCCCATCGCTTCTTCATGGGAATAACGTCACCTGAACGCAAAGATTAAGAGTAGGTAATATTAATGCGTGAGGGCCCTGAATAACAAGGAACCGACGCCCCCCGGCGCGACTAACGGCGTGTTTATCGACGGTTTTTCCCCGGCCTGGCCATGAGCAGCAAGGCGCCGCCGGCGCCACCACACAACCCGCTGAACAGCGGAACACCCAGCCAGCCCGGACTCGCGGCGCCCAAGGCCAGGAGCAGGGCGGCGGAAATCACCAGACTGCCACCGGCAACGGCAAGTAATAAGCGCCGATGATAATCGCGCAGGTCGTTGCGTAATTTTTCCAGATCGGCGGATTTCCAGTGC
>JAYUFH010000401.1:0-1379 GCA_043738765.1 Pseudomonadota bacterium
AAGGGGACCTACGCGGTATTCGCGGGTGAAGCACAGGCCCGTGCGCAATCGCAGCATGATCTGCTAGTGAATGCCCTGTTGGCCGGCATCGGTATCGTACTCTTGCTGTTCATGGCCCTGCGCAGCACGCGCGCACTGCTGCTGGTTCTGGTGAACCTGCCGTTTGCCCTGGTCGGTGGGGTTGTCATGGTACTGATCACGGGTGGCAACCTGACGCTGGGTTCCATGATTGGCTTTGTCACTTTGTTCGGCATCACCTTGCGTAACTCGATCATGCTGATTTCCCATTACCAGCATCTGGTAAACCGCGAGGGCATGGCCTGGGGATCGGAGGCCGCGTCTCGTGGTGCCGTCGAGCGCCTGGTGCCGATCCTGATGACCGCCTTGGTCACCGGCCTCGGTCTGCTGCCCCTGGCCCTGTTCAGTGGTGCGCCGGGCAATGAAATCGAAGGGCCCATGGCGGCTGTTATCCTCGGTGGCTTGATAACGTCCACGGTGCTGAACCTGTTGGTGCTACCTACGCTGGCGTTGCGCTTTGGGCGGTTTGAAAAGCAGGTGGAAAATCCAGGCAGCATGCCGTGATCTGTGGGGTTCAACGAGTGGACAGTCCCTGGGGCACGGCCCATTCGTCGCTATTTCCCCAGGCGTCGCGCCGCCCGATCTGTGGCCGGCCATCCGCACCGCCGAAAATGGCTGTTGACTCTTTTCTGCACCTGCTTTAGTTTAGCTCTAAGGTTTAGTCTTATTCTAAACCCGACTGTTTTTATCAATAATTCAAAGCCAGCCTGTTCTCATCATGGGCACTGCCAAGGAGGCTACTATGCGCATCCGTTTTGTCTACTCCTTCTGTCTACTCTGCCTGTCTGGATTTCTGGCCATGGCCGGTCCGGCCTTTAGCCAGCCCCTGGGCCTGCCCGATGTGCCGATCCCGGCGGATAATCCGCAGACGGCGGAAAAAATAAAACTCGGCGACAAGCTGTTTCACGATGCCCGTTTCAGCGCCACCGGCAAGGTGAGCTGCTCCACTTGCCACGACGGCAAAAAAACCTTCACTGACAGTCCACTGCGGGTGTCGGAGGGCATCAACAAGCTGACGGGCACGCGCAACGCCCCCACCGTGGTGAATGCCGCCTACTTCCATAAACTCTTTTGGGATGGTCGTTCCCCCACCCTCGAAGACCAGTCGCAACACCCCATGGTGAATCCGGTGGAGATGGGGCTGAAGGACCACGCCCCGGTACTCAAGATCGTGCAGACCGATCCGGAATACGTCAGCGCGTTTAAAACAGTCTTCGGTAAGACACCGAATCAGACTACGATGACACAGGTGATGCAGGCCATCGCCAGTTTCGAGCGTACCCTGATCTCGGGCGATTCAC
>JAYUFH010000402.1:0-1378 GCA_043738765.1 Pseudomonadota bacterium
CATGGGCCCCCAGCAATTGGTTTGGTAGGCCAGTTTCCATTGACTCATCGCAGATCTCCTTGATTCGATGTTCAGGGTTAGTAATCGTTTACATTTTTCGAGACACGACAGGCGAACTTTTAAACGTCTCGTCAGTTCCTGCCGCCCCTCCAGCCCGCTGCGACTGGACTATCGCTGCCATGAACCGTGATTGTAAACGATTACAGTTCTTGGTTCAGGCTGACAAATGCGGGCACCGGTTCGTCACTTTGCAATTTTCTTTCGGCTTCGCAGTTCCACTGCGACTTTGCCAAAGCTTGCTTAACAATCCGTTGAGATCCAATGTAATCGATTACTTTTGTATAAAAATGAGTGTTTTCCCTAGGTGTCTGTCGGGCTTGGGGTCAGAGGCTGAGAGGATTTCGAACGTTGCCGAGCAACGCCCCAAAACGTCCCCGATCTAGGCGTAAAGCACAGACATAGCCCGGGCTATGGCGAGCATTTGCAACGACGAGCGGGGGCGCTTTGGGGTGGTGAGCGGGCATGATCGAAAAACTCTCAGCCTCTCAGGCCTTGACGAGCAACGCCAGGTCCACATGCGCGGCCATGGCGGCATAGCCGCTGTCCTGAAGGTGAAGGTGATCGCCAGAGTCGAACTCGGGCCGAAGCCGGCCGTGCCGTTGGGGATCTCGCACCACTGCGTCGAAGTCGATAAGCGCATCGACTTCGACGGTGGCACGCAGCCAGGCGTTGATTTCTGACCGCAACGCCTCCTTCGCAGCGTCGTGAAAATAGGCGAACGGCCCGTCGGGCAGCGCCCCTTCGAACGGCGTCAGCGTCGCGCCGATGACCCGCAAGCGATGCGCCCGCGCACGAGCGATCAGCTGGCGGTAGGCGCCGATCAATTGGCGTGCTGAAGGCACGGCCTCGCCCGGCGCGAGCACGCCACCGGGCCATCCGATGTCGTTCAACCCGATCATCAGGATCAGCGTGTCCACCCCGGGCTGAGCCAACACATCGCGATCGAACCGCGCCAAGGCACTGACGCCCATGCCGTCGGAGATCAAGCGCCCGCCCGAGATGCCCTGGTTCAGCACCGCCACAGGCGCGCCACCCGCAGCGACGAGGCGCTCTGCCAACACGTCGGGCCAGCGCCTGTTGGCATCTGAGGTTGACCCATCGCCGTCGGCAATGGAGTCAGCCAGAATGGCAATTGCCCGTGCCGCTGCGCTTGCCTCGACCCATATCGCGCTCAGGAAAAGCCGTGAGGTGATCGTGATGTCAACCGCCATGTCGGCCTGCCCGACAACATTGCCGGCAGCGATGACAGCCGTCTGGCGCGCGTCGAAATGCATCGTCGCGGTGGGCGTGATCTCGGGCAGGAACACACTGACCAAAA
>JAYUFH010000403.1:0-3734 GCA_043738765.1 Pseudomonadota bacterium
ACAGCGGCGAAATCCGCAGGCCGGATGGCAGCGTGGAGGCCTTTGTCTTCGCGCTGTTGCTACACGTCTTGTTGGTTGTCCTGCTGGTGCTTGGGATACGTTGGCACAGCACGGCCAAATCCACCGACGTCAACGTGATACAGGCCACGGTAGTCCAGGACGACGCGGCAAAAAAGCAAATCGAGCAGCTTAAACGCGAGAACCAGAAATCGCAGGCGCTCGAGGAACTGAAGAACAAACAGGCGCTGGAGAAACAAGCGCAGGAAGACAAACAGGCACAGCTGGAAAAACAGGCACAAGCGGATAAACAGGCCCTGCAAAAGGCGCAGGAAAAACAAAAAAGCCTGGAGCAGGCCAAACAGAAAGACATCGAGCTGAAGCAGCTATCGACTGAGAAGAAGAAGCTGGAGAAAAAGCAGGCCGCGGAGCTCGAGAAGAAACAGCTTGCCGCCGAGCAACAGAAAAAAGACGCCTTGTTGCGCCGCAAGCAGGCCGAGTCCGGTCTGCAGCAGCAGTTGGCGGCGGAGGAAAAAGAGCGCGATCAGGCCAAGGCGGCTGCACTCGCCGTCCGCCAGCAGGGCGAGATCGCCCGTTTCGAGGATATAATCCGGCAGAAAGTGACGCGCAGCTGGGCACGTCCGCCGGGCACGCGCGAGGGCCTGGAGTGCGTCGTTCTGGTGCGTGTGGTGCCAGGGGGCGCGGTGTTGTCGACACAGGTTGTACGCTCCAGCGGTAACCCGATCTTCGATCGCTCGGCGGAGAATGCCATCAACAAGGCGTCGCCGTTGCCGGTACCCGACGATAAGAGTATGTTTGAGCATTTTCGCGAATTCGAATTCAAGTTCCGGCCAGAGGGATGACCAGGTTGATGAAGGTATTGGCAAAGACGTTCGTGCGCCGCACGCTGCTGCTGACGGGGCTGGTCCTGATGTTCTGGTCGGTGACGGCCAGGTCCACGCTCACCATCGAGATCACCCAGAGTCTGGATGTCGGTATGCCCATCGCCATCGTCCCGTTTGGCTGGGAGGGGGCGAGCAAGCCGCCGCAGGACGTGTCCGCGGTGATCGAGGCGGATCTCGCGCGCAGCGGTCATTTTCGCCTGCTGCCTAGGAAGGACTTTCTTTCCGCACCGCATGACAACAAGGAAGTGATCTTCAAGGACTGGCGGCTGCTCAAGGCCGAGGCCCTGGTCATCGGCAAGCTGCGCCAGATCGGCACGGATAAATACCGCGCGGAGTTCCGCCTGTACGACGTGTTCAAGGAAACGCAGCTGGCGGGATATGAATTCGACGTGCCCGCCAGCGGTCTGCGCATGGTGGCGCATCAGTTCAGCGACATTATTTTCGAGAAGCTCACGGGCGAGCCCGGGGTGTTCAATACGCGCATCGCCTACATCACTAAAGAAGGAGTTCCGCGGCACGGCGTTATGTTCCGCCTGCAGGTGGCCGATTCCGATGGGTACAATCCCATTACCATACTCAGTTCCACCGAGCCGCTCATGTCGCCCGCCTGGTCGCCGGATGGCAAGCGCCTGGCCTATGTCTCATTCGAAAAGAAACGCACCATGCTTTTCGTGCAGAATGTCACGGACAGTAAGCGCACCTTGATCGCTGAATTCAACGGTATTAACAGTGCACCCGCCTGGTCGCCGGACGGGACGCGTCTGGCGCTGACCCTGTCAAAAGACGGCAACGCCGAAATTTATGTCATGCGTCTCGCCGATCGCTCGCTCACGCGCATCACCAACAATCCGGCCATCGACACCGAGCCCGCGTGGTCGCCCGATGGTCAGTACCTCATATTCACTTCCGCACGCAGTGGTGGACCGCAGATTTTCCGTGTCAGCGCCCAGGGCGGCACGCCTCAGCGTCTGACGTTCGAAGGTGATTACAATGCACGCGCGTCCTACTCGCCCGATGGCCGGATGCTGACGCTGATCACTCGTGCGGCGGGCGCCTACCACACTGCGGTGCTGGATCTCAAGACCGCAGCACTCCAGATCCTGACCGATACCACCCTGGACGAATCACCGAGTTTTGCCCCCAACGGCCGGATTATTTTATATGCGACCATCGTCCAGGGGCGCGGGGTCTTGGCCTCGGTGTCTTCCGATGGGCGCGTGCGTCAGTTGCTGAAACTGCAGGATGGTGACGTGCGTGAACCCGCCTGGTCGCCGTTTAACCGATAAATTCAACTACCACTGAAAGGAGTAACAGCATGAAGAACAAAACACTGTTGGCATTGTTGGTTGTATTGGGTCTGGGTCTGGCGGGTTGTGCCAGCCAGAATGAAACCAAGCCGGCCGCGGTCACCGATGGCGGCCAGGGTGCCGAGACTTCCGGTGCCGGTGGGCAGTCCAGTGCCACGGGCACGGCCCTGGATAGCGGCAAGGCCTCGAACGCCGATCTGTTGGGCAAGCGTCGCGTCTACTTCGCCTTTGACAGCAGCGCCGTGGATGACGAAAGCCGTAGCATCATCGAAGCGCATGCCGCCTACCTCGTGGCCCATCCGCAGACCAAGGTGGTGCTCGAAGGCAATACCGATGAGCGCGGTACCCGTGAGTACAACCTGGCCCTGGGCGAGCGTCGCGCGCAGGCGGTGGAGCGTATGATGCGTACCCTGGGCGTGGCCGCAGACCGTATCAAGGTCACCTCCTACGGCGAAGAGAAGCCGGTGGCCACGGGTCATGACGAGGCGTCCTGGCGCCTGAATCGTCGCGTCGAAATCCTGTACTGATCATCCGGCCGTTTGCTTATATAATGGTATCGGTTTAACCGATGCCAGTTTATAAGGAGCCTCAATGGATACTTACATAAAACGTAGCGGTATCCGATGGTGGGCGCTGCTGGCGCTGGCCGTCCCCTACCTGGCGGCACAGGCGCAGGACGTCCTGCCGGACCGGCGTTCCGGCAGGCCACCGGTGGTGTCCGGTCCGGTGGGCAGCAGTAACGAGGCGGAAAAGGCCTTGCGTCAAAGCGTGCTGGATCTGCAGCAACAGCTTGAGCAACTGCAAACCGAACAGCGCCAGTTGCGCGATACGGTGGAAGTGCAGGTGCACGAGATCGAGCAGTTGAAGACACGCCAACGCGATCTGCTGTCGGATATGGACCGGCGTGTGCGCGACCTGGAACACCGTGCTCCAGGAGATGCCGGGGCGAGTACGGCACCGGAGGCGGGCAGTGTGCCGCCGTCCGCCGATTTGGCGCCACCACCACCCACTGGCGTGCCGGTGGTGGCGCGGACCGGCAAGGCGGATGTGCCGCCAAGTGCGGCGCAACAGCAGGAATACGAGGCCGCCTTCGACCTCATGAAGCAGGGCAACTACGAACGGGCGATCAAGTCGTTCCGTACCTTTGTCGCCAAACATCCCGATAGCTCCCTGGCGGATAACGCCCAGTATTGGATTGCCGAAGCCAATTACGTATTGAGAAATTACAAGCTGGCGTTGGAGGAATTCTCCAAGGTGTTGGCGCTGTATCCACGCAGCGCCAAGGCGCCTGATTCACTGCTCAAGATCGGTTACGTGCATTACGAAACCGCTGCCTACGACAAGGCACGCAGCACCCTCAGCGATGTGATAGCGCGTTATCCCAATACCACCTCCGCCAGGCTGGCCGCCACGCGTCTTGAGAAGATGAAAAAAGAAGGCAAGTGATAGGCGCCCTTCCGGTGCGTGAGCCTGGATCATCCCGCGAGACAAATGACGCGGGTGGCAAGCCAGGCACCACGCGTCT
>JAYUFH010000404.1:0-1361 GCA_043738765.1 Pseudomonadota bacterium
CTGTTTTTTCACGGCGGCAAGCCCTTGAGTGGCATCAGCAGCCTATTCTCCGGCCACCGCAGCGCCCCGGAGCGTGCAACGAGCACCGTGGCAAGTACCACAAAAGAGCCGGCCAAACCCCACTTCGATTTCTACACCATCCTGCCGGAAATCGAGACGGTGTTGCCCGATCGCTTCGACAAAGGGAGGAAGCCGGGCAAAAAATCCGCCGCCGCCAAAAATGATCAAGCGGATACAACGGGCGCGCAGGATGCCGGCGCGGTGTATGTGCTGCAGGCGGCGTCCTATGGCAACATCGAGGACGCGGACCGGCTCAAGGCGCGGCTGGTGCTGAATGGGCTGGAGGCCCACATCGAGAAGGTATCCATCGAAGGTAAGGGTCAGTTCTTCCGCGTACGTTTAGGGCCCTATGGCCACGTGGACGACCTGGACGCGGCCTACCAGAAGCTGGCGCAGCAAGGTATCAAGGCCATGCGGCTTAAGGTTAAAAAAGCGCCTGGCGCGTGAGCTTGGAGTGCGGGGGTTGGCTCCTGCATCGGCGAAAGCGGCGGATAGCCGCCACACCCCGAAGTAGTCCATGCAGAGCCAGTAGGGTGGGCATCGCCCACCAGCAGAAGATAATCAACGCCCCGCATGGTGGGCGATGCCCACCCTACCCATCATCGTCGATGCGCAGCGCCACCCGGCCAAGCGCACCCAGATCCACCACCACCTCATCCCCCGCCTGCACCCGACTCGGCTTTACCATCGAACCCGTAATGACCCAATCTCCAGCACTCAGCCCCGCGCCGACCTGGCCAAGCAGATCCGCTACTTGCGCCAGCAGGGCGCCGGGGTTTTGCAGCAGACTGGCGGGATCGATCGTGCCTTGTCGAACGGCATTCACCCACAATCCTCCCGTGACGCCCGCCAGCGACGCGAGGTTGCCCGCCACCAGCGGCGCGCCCAATACCACCGCTGCATGAAACAGGTTACCCGCCAGGATCTCCACCATGTCCTCCAAGGGCTGAGTGACATCGACGATCTCCAGGGCCGGGGCCAGGGCATCGATCGCAGCGGCGGCCTCGGCGGGTGAACATCCGGGCGCTAAGTCGCGCGCCAGTCGCAACGCGACTTCCGGCTCCGCCAGCAGGTGGGCATGGGATGCATGGCGCAATACGCCACCGTCGGGTATTAACCGTCCTGACGTGAGAAAACCCACCAGGGGATGGGGCAGGCCCAGACGCGTGCGCACAGCAGCGTCCATGTAACCCATTTTCCAGCCGATGCGGCGTTCGCCCATGGCCAGTCGTTGACGCCGGGCGCTGAGTTGCGCGCGCATTCCGCGTTCAAAAATGGCATCCCATGGCGTGGGTGGGGGG
>JAYUFH010000405.1:0-3724 GCA_043738765.1 Pseudomonadota bacterium
AACGGCGCATCGCCGAGGCGCGCCGACACACCAAAATTTTCCGGCACCCCACCCACGAGAAAACCCGGTTTCAGATTGGCGTACTCCAGTATCCACGCCAGCATGCCCGTGGTGGTGGTTTTGCCGTGAGTGCCCGCCACCGCCAACACCCAACGATCCGCCAGCACTTGCTCCGCCACCCACTGGGCACCGGAGGTGTAGCGAAGTCCTTGGTCGAGCACCGCTTCCACCGCGGCGTTACCCCGTGACAGGGCATTGCCGACGACCACCAGGTCCGGCGCCGGAGCGAGGTGCGCGGGATCGTAGCCCTCCATCAAGGTAATGCCCTGGGATTCGAGCTGCGTGCTCATGGGAGGATAGACCTTGGCGTCCGACCCGGTCACCCGGTGTCCGAGCTCACGCGCCAGCAACGCCACGCCGCCCATGAAGGTGCCACCGATGCCGAGTATATGGATGTGCATCAGGCGGGTACTGGCACTGAAAAAATCAGGATGAGCAACATCTCCACCATACCCACGGCCACCAGGGCGGAGAAGCTGATGAGGGCGCTCAGACCAAACGTCAGCTCGGTGGCATGGCGCATCACCTGGGTCATCACCAGCAAGTACCAGATGTCGGCGGCGGACGCGAACCACAATTCCCAGCCGATGGGCGTTGCGGCCCCCTGATGGAAGGCCGCGAGGGCGTGCTTGCCCGCCTCGACCAGCTGCGGCAGTACCGGCAATATCATCAGGCTGAATACTGTATTCATGGCGTACAACGCTACGATGGACTGCAGCCAACGCTCAGGGCGGCCGCGCATTTTCAGTATCGTCCACACCACAGCGCCGAAGATGATGGCCTGGAAAATGACAAGGAACAGACCGCCGACACCCGGCCCCTCGACACGCACGACGCGGGCGTAGCCCGTGACCACGGTGGCCAATGCGGTCAACCAAAGTAAATTCCTGGACGCGGGTAGGTCTTGCGGACGGCCGCGCAACAGGCAAATATCAAAAATAATTTTCAGTGTGGGCATGTCGTCAGTCTACACCAGAAAACAATTCGCTCACCCGGACCACTCACTGCTTCTGCGCCTAGTGTCTCGTGAGGGTGGCCTGGGTATATCCCGGCTAACACTGCCCGTGCCACCCTTGGGCCTGCCCGTCCAGGCCGCATCATAGCAATGGCCTGCCGGGTTACCAAATCATCACGCGCATCCACATCCTCCACTGCGCACCGACGTTTTTCCGTCGCGCAGCGCCGATCTGGTAGACTAGCCGCATGCCGACACACTACATCGCCACTGCCGACGAACTAACCGCACTCTGCGACCGTCTGCGGGACACACCGTGGATCGCCCTCGACACCGAATTCATGCGCGAGCGCACCTACTACGCCAAGCTCTGCTTGGTGCAGATCGCCACACCCGACTACATCGCCTGTGTCGACCCCTTGGCACTGGACGACCTCGCGCCGCTGCTCGATCTTATCTATAACCCAAAGGTGCTGAAAGTACTGCACTCGGCACGCCAGGATCTGGAGGTCTTTTTCGATCTGCGCGGCGCGGCGCCCGCACCGGTATTCGATACCCAGATCGCGGCAGCGTTTCTCGGGTATGACGAGCAGATCGGTTACGCCGCACTGGTCGAAGCCGTCACCGGGGTAAAACTGGACAAGGCCCACACCCGCGCCAACTGGGCTGCGCGCCCATTGTCTCCGGAACAGATTACCTATGCAGAAGATGACGTGCGCTATCTGCGCGATGTCTATTTGCACCTCCGTCAGCGACTGGAAGAAACCGGGCGGCAGGCATGGCTTGAGGACGAATTCACCCAGCTCGTGGACACGACCCTTTACCAGAACGATCCATCCCTGGCTTGGCGGCGCGTCAAGCATGGCCACCAGCTCAACCCCAAGGCACAGAATGTATTGCAGGCACTCTGTGATTGGCGCGAACGCATGGCGCAAACCCACAACCTGCCGCGCAGCTGGGTGTTGCGCGATGCGGTGATGCTCGACATCGCGCGGCGCGCGCCGCTGACCCACGAACAACTCAGCGCCATCCGCGACATGGATGAAAAAACCGCCAAGCGGTGGTCCACAGAGATCCTGGAAATCATCGGCCAACACAACCTGCCGGCCACGCAAGCGCTCTGGTCACCCCCAGCCCCCCTGTCCCCGGAACAAACCCAGTTGTGCCGGGAAATGGCCAAGCTGCTCGACGCCACCGCCCGCCAACACCAGCTGAGCCCGATCGCCCTCGGCACACGGCGCGACCTGCAACGCCTGGTGCAGGGAAACAAAGACGTTCCACAACTGCGCGGTTGGCGTTACGAAATTATCGGTCGCCCGCTGCTCAGTCTGCTGGAAGACCACGCGCTGCCGGTGGCGGAGACTTAAAGCGGGTTTATACAAAAAATTTCTGGGCGCAACGTTAGCCCGCAACGTGTTGTAAAAGTCCACGGGAGGACTTCTACAGAAAAATTACAAACTTAATAAACACCGACGCCCCCCCTCTGTCCTTCCAGCACCGAACGCCCGCGACCAGACATCAGCTGCCGCATCAATAGCTTTTATTCACAACTGCTAGAATAATACGGTATGTGGAAAAACACCGATGTTTATCCCTTGCTTTTGCTCGCGGCTTTCAGCGCGGTGGTGCTGCTGCTGGTGCATGCCGGTCAAAACCGTGCCATCGACACCTGCGTCAGCGGCGACATCACCGCGCGCAACCAAGCAATTATTCCAGCACCACTCGTAGAGACTTATCTGGACGCCCGCCGCATGCAGTTCGGTCTGGGGTCGATCGCCATCGGCGATTGGCAGGGCCTGGGAGATGGCATAGTGGCCGGCGGCCAGGCGTGGTTGCGCACCACGCACCATGCCTCACCACAGTATTACGCCCTCGTGGCCAATCGCTATTTTCAAACCCAGTTTCTGGTTTACGTGCCCACCGGCGTGCGTCCTGCCGACACTCTGCGGATCGAGCCTGGCACCAGCGTTGCGCAAGTGTGGCAAATATTGGCTGACCGCTTTCCCGCGGGCGTGATACTGGAAGGTTATGCCCACCTGCGCCCGCTGCACACCATCGCCATCGCGCAACCGGCCATAGAGGGCAAGGCCCTCGGTGGCAACACTCCCTACTACTACACTCAACCCATGGAATCGCAGCAGGATGCTTGGATCTACGCGGTCGGCTATGTACACGACCCCCGTCTCGGGTCGCGGCGGCAGGCCCCGGAAGCACGCCTGCTGTTCCCGGTGTCGCCCCTTACCGGCGGCCTGACCCATGCCCTGGTCTTGCGCCGGCCACCCCCCGACCCGACCCAGCCCCCCACTCTAGACAACGGCGTCAATGTGGGGCAACTCATGGGGACCTCGGAGTTCATCGAAGGTCAGTTTCGCCTCTACCCAATTCACCAGATCGCGGGCTGTGTGGGGGCGCTCGTACACCCGTAGTAAGGGAGGTGCACAGAGCGGGTGCGGCTACGCTGCGTACTACTGCGTAGTCAACAACGCTAGTGCGCCGCGACCGACGCTGCCTCGACCGTCGACGCCTGCGGCAACAGTACGTACAGCCGCCCGGGCTGTTTCATCTCTCCCGCCAGACGTTCAGCCTCGGGACCGCGCCCGAAGAAAACATCCGCGCGCACCTGGCCTTTGATCGCGCCGCCAGTGTCCTGGGCCTGCATCAAGCGCTGGTACGGCTGGGTGCCTCCAGGCAACGTGGTATCGAGCCACA
>JAYUFH010000406.1:0-9785 GCA_043738765.1 Pseudomonadota bacterium
CCGGCGGGAGGCTCTCGATGCCTTTAAGCCGGCGCACGAGCTTTAAGCGCTGAGGGTGATGAGCTGCACCAGCCGTGATAGACTTACAAGCAAGCTCAACCCGCGAGGCTTCACCCATGCAAACTGCCAAGCAAGACGTGAAAGCACTGCTCGATCATCTGCCCGATGACAGCACGCTCGAAGATATCCATTACCACCTCTACGTCCTTGAGAAGATCCGCCGCGGCGAGAGCCGCGCGAAGAACGAGGGTACCCTCACGCAGGACGACGTGGAGGCGCGGCTGCGTAAATGGATTACCAGATAAGGTGGTCGCCGGAAGCCGTCGAAGACATCGAAGAGATCACCGCCTACATCCACAAAGACTCACCGCTCTACGCCCAGAAAGTCGTTGAGGAGCTAGTTGCCGCCTCGCGGCGGCTCACCCAGTTCCCGCTGCGCGGGCGCCAGGTGCCTGAACTCACTTCCACCCACCGCGAGTGCTTCGTCTACAGCTACCGCCTGATCTACCGTATCGAGGAACAACACGTGCTGATCGTTGCCGTGATCCACGGCAAGCGCCTGCTTGAAACCGTGGAGCGGTTTAATCCCTGACGCATTTCCGACCCCAACTCCCGAGATGCTGTCTGGGACAAGGCATCCTGGGGTTCTGAAACGTGGTCTGTTCCTGAGGCCCTCGACAGTTGCGCAAACCAAGTGCCGTTATTGCGAGGAGGCCACGGCCGCATAAAATACGGCCCATGACGACAAGGCACAGTATTGCCCTTAGTATTGCCCTTTAAGTAAGCGCCACTCGTACCATGCCCTTTTGCCCGGTATTGCTGCCCATCAGCTCGAGTTTGACCGATAACCCCCCGAAAACCCGGGTTTGCCCGGTTGGCCGGTCACAATTTATGTCGTTGAAGGAAAGCGGGTGAAAAGGTAGACTTACCGCCCTTTTCGCCTAAATTTTGGCATTTTTTGCGTTTTTGCCGCCCCGAGGGGTTTCGGTACGGCCGAATGTGCATGACGAGGTTATAACGTGAATTATCCAGTGGTGCCTGGGAAGCAGGGTCTCTATCATCCCGAACAGGAGCATGATGCCTGCGGGGTCGGCTTCATTGCGCATATCAAAGGCCACAAGAGCCACGCCATCATCGCGCAAGGCCTGCAGTTACTCACTAACCTGACCCATCGCGGTGCGACCGGCGCCGATCCCCTTACGGGGGATGGCGCCGGCATCCTCATGCAACTGCCCGACGCCTTGTTGCGGCGAGAATTCCACCGGCTCGGAGTGGCTTTGCCGCCGGAAGGCAAATACGGTATCGGCATGCTGTTTCTGCCGCGGCAAAGCCTGGCGCGCAGCGCCATCGAACGCACCCTCAGTGACATCATCGAAGCCGAAGGCCTGACGCTGCTGGGTTGGCGCGATGTGCCGACCCGGAACGGCAGCCTGAGCGCCGGGGTCAAGGCGGCGGAGCCGGTGGTACGCCAGCTGGCGGTGGCTGGCCCGGCCGCGACCGCCGACATTAACGCCCTGGAGCGCAAGCTGTTCGTGCTGCGCAAGCGCATGGAGCACGCCGTGCGGGCGCTGGACGTGGAGGGCAGCGCTACTTTTTATGTACCGTCCCTGTCATCGCGCACCATTGTGTACAAGGGCATGTTGCTGGCCCACCAGGTGGGCGAGTATTACCTGGACCTGCTGGATCCGGAGACGGTCTCGGCCCTGGCGCTGGTGCATCAGCGGTTTTCCACCAACACCTTCCCCACCTGGGATCTGGCGCATCCTTTTCGCATGATCGCGCACAACGGCGAGATCAACACGGTGCGCGGCAACGTCAACTGGATGGCGGCGCGCCGCCACTCCATGTCGTCGCATTTACTCGGCGACGACCTGGCCAAGCTGTGGCCGTTGATCGCCGAAGGCCAGTCGGACTCGGCGTGTTTCGACAACGCCCTGGAGCTGCTGGTGGCGGGTGGTTATTCGTTGGCCCACGCCATGATGCTGCTCATCCCCGAGGCCTGGGGCAAGAACGAGTTGATGGACGAGAAGCGCCGCGCCTTCTATGAATACCACGCGGCCCTGATGGAGCCGTGGGACGGTCCCGCGGCGGTGGCCTTCACCGACGGGCGCCAGATCGGCGCGACGCTCGATCGCAACGGCCTGCGTCCGGCGCGTTATCTGATCACTGATGATGACCTGGTGGTCATGGCGTCGGAAATGGGCGTGCTCGACATCCCGGAAAACAAGATCATCAAGAAGTGGCGCCTGCAGCCGGGCAAGATGTTCCTCATCGACACTGAGGCCGGGCGCATCATCGACGATGCCGAGATCAAGGAACAGCTGGCCTCGTTCCGTCCGTATCGCGAATGGCTGGACCAGACCCAGGCGCGCCTGGAAAACCTGCCCGCCGCCGGCATTCAGGCGCCCAAGCCGGCGGATGCTTTGCTCGATCGCCAGCAGGCCTTCGGCTACACGCAGGAAGACCTCAAGTTCATCATGGCGCCCATGGCCATCACCGGCCAGGAGGCCACCGGCTCCATGGGTAACGATACGCCGCTGGCGGTGTTGTCCAACCGGGCCAAGCCACTGTATGCGTATTTCAAGCAGCTATTCGCCCAAGTGACCAACCCGCCTATCGATCCCATCCGCGAAGAGCTGGTCATGTCGCTGGTGTCGTTCATCGGACCGCGACCCAATCTGCTGGGGCTCGACACCACCGAGCCGCACCGGCGCCTCGAAGTGAAGCAACCCATCCTCAGCGCCGAGGACATGGAGAAGGTCCGCTGTATCGACAATTGCACCGCGGGCAGCTTTCATTCCATCACCCTAAGCATGTGTTACGCGGCGAAAGACGGCGCGGCCGGCATGGGTGGCGCGCTCGCCACACTCTGCCAGGGCGCGGAAAAATCCATCCGTGACGGCCACAATATCCTCGTCCTCTCCGACCGGGACATGGATTCCGCGCGGGTGGCCATCCCGGCGCTGCTCGCCACCTCCGCCGTGCATCATCACCTGATCCGCGCGGGTCTGCGTACCCGCGCCGGGCTGGTGGTGGAGACCGGTTCGGCGCGTGAGGTGCACCACTTCGCCATGCTCGCCGGCTACGGCGCCGAGGCGATCCACCCCTACCTCGCCTTCGAGACCCTGGCGAACATGCGCGAGTTTTTCCCCGCGGACCTGAGTGTGCCCGAGGCCATTAAGCGCTTCATCAAGGCGGTGGACAAAGGCCTGCACAAGGTCATGTCGAAGATGGGTATTTCTACCTATCAGTCCTATTGCGGTGCACAGATTTTCGAGGCCATCGGCCTCAATACGCCCTTCGTGGACAAGTACTTCACCGGCACGCCGAGCAATGTGGAGGGTATCGGCCTCAATGAAATCGCCGAGGAAGCGGTGCGCTGGCATCGCGAGGCTTATAGCGACATACCGGTGTACCGTGGCGCCCTGGATGCTGGCGGCGAATACGCCTACCGCGTGCGCGGCGAGGCGCACATGTGGACACCGGACACCATCGCCAAGCTGCAGCATGCCACCCGGGCCAACAATTTCAGTACTTATAAAGAGTACGCCGCGCTGATCAACCAGCAGAGCGCGAGTCTTATGACCCTGCGCGGGCTGTTCGACTTGAAGCCCGCGGCCCAACCCATACCCCTGGAGGAAGTGGAACCCGCCAAGGAGATCGTCAAACGCTTCGCCACCGGCGCCATGTCCTACGGCTCCATCTCGCGCGAGGCGCACTCCACGCTGGCCATCGCCATGAATAGCATCGGCGGCAAATCCAACACCGGTGAAGGCGGCGAAGAGCCGGAGCGCTACCGTCCTTTGCCCAATGGTGACGCCAATCCCATGCGTTCGGCCATCAAGCAGGTGGCCGCGGGACGTTTCGGCGTGACCGCGGAATACCTGGTGAACGCCGACCAGATCCAGATCAAGATGGCCCAGGGCGCCAAGCCCGGCGAGGGCGGCCAGCTGCCCGGGCACAAGGTGTCGGCGGATATCGCGCGCGTGCGTCATTCGATACCCAATGTCGGCCTGATTTCGCCGCCGCCGCATCACGATATTTACTCCATCGAAGACCTGGCGCAGTTGATCCACGATCTCAAGAATGTTAATTCCGCCGCCAGCATCAGCGTGAAGCTGGTGGCGGAAGTGGGTGTCGGCACCGTGGCCGCGGGCGTGGCCAAGGCGCATGCCGATCATATTGTTATTTCCGGACACGACGGCGGCACCGGCGCGAGCCCGCTATCGTCGGTGATGTATGCCGGCGGACCGTGGGAGCTGGGCCTGTCCGAGACCCAGCAGACTTTGGTGCTGAATCATTTGCGCGGGCGCGTGGCCCTGCAGGTGGACGGCCAGATCAAGACCGGACGGGACGTGGTCATCGGCGCCCTGCTCGGTGCCGATGAGTTCGGCTTCTCCACGGCGCCCTTGGTGGTGGAAGGTTGCATCATGATGCGCAAGTGCCATCTCAACACCTGTCCGGTGGGTGTGGCCACCCAGGACCCGGTGTTGCGCAAGCGCTTTACCGGCCAGCCGGAGCACGTGGTGAATTATTTCTTCTTTGTCGCCGAGGAGGTGCGCGAGACCATGGCGCACATGGGTTTCCGCCGCTTCGAGGAGATGATCGGTCGTTCCGATATGATCGACACGCGCAAGTCGGTGCAACACTGGAAGGCCAAGGGCCTCGACTTCTCGCGCATCCTGCACCAGCCCAAGGTGGATGCCAACGTCGCGCGGCGCCACTGCGAGACTCAGGACCATGGCCTCGCCAAGGCCCTCGACCACCAGGTGATCAAGTCGGCACGTGCGGCGCTCGAACAAAAGACGCCGGTGCAGATCGACATCAAGATAAAAAACGTGAATCGCACCTTCGGCGCCATGCTGTCCGGCGAAGTCGCCCGGCGTTACGGCCATGCCGGTCTGCCGGATGACACCATCACTATCCGCGCCAAAGGTACCGCGGGTCAGAGCTTCGGCGCCTTTCTCGCGCGCGGCATCAGCCTCGAGCTGCAGGGTGAGGGCAACGACTATGTGGGCAAGGGCCTGTCGGGCGGGCGCATTGTGATCTACCCGCCGAAGGACAGTCGCATCAAAGCGGAAGATAACATCATCGTCGGCAATACCGTGTTGTACGGCGCCATCAGCGGCGAGTGTTATTTCCGCGGCGTCGCCGGCGAACGCTTTGCCGTGCGCAACTCCGGCGCCGTCGCCGTGGTGGAGGGTGTGGGCGATCACGGTTGCGAATACATGACCGGCGGTACGGTGGTGGTGCTGGGTGCGGCGGGGCGTAACTTCGCCGCCGGCATGAGCGGGGGTATCGCCTACGTGCTGGACGAGGGCGGCGACTTCGTCAAACACTGCAACCTGGACATGGTCGAGTTGGCACCGCTGCCGGAAGAAGACCGGGCGATGGAGGAGTTCGAGCCAGATGCGGAGCTGGAGTCCCATGGCCGGGTCGAGGTCAACCACGTGCTGCAGAGCGATGCGCTGCTGTTGCGCATGTTGATTCAGCGTCACCTGCATTACACCGGCAGCGAACGCGCGCGCAAGATACTCGAGCACTTTGACAAATATCAGCATAAGTTCGTCAAGGTCATGCCCCTGGAATATCGCCGCGCCTTGCAGGAGATGGCGGTGGCGCAGAACAAAAAGCAAACGAAAGCGGAGCGTATGCTACATGGGTAAGCCTAGGGGATTTCTCGATATCGAGCGGCTAGACCCCGCATCACTCCCGGTCAAAGAGCGCATAGGTTTTTACAAGGAGTTCGCCATTCCGCTGGACGACAGCGAAATGGGCCGGCAGGGCGCGCGCTGCATGGATTGTGGCATACCCTTCTGCCAGTCCGGCTGTCCGGTGAACAACATCATTCCCGACTGGAACGACCTGGTGTATCGCGGCCGCTGGCGCGAGGCCCTCGACGTGCTGCACTCGACCAACAATTTCCCCGAGTTCACCGGGCGCATCTGCCCAGCGCCTTGCGAGGCGGCGTGCACGCTCAACATCAACACCGATGCGGTCACCATCAAGAACATCGAACACAGCATCATCGACAAGGGTTGGGACGAAGGCTGGGTGCGGCCGCAGCCGGCGGCGCGCAAGACCGGCAAGAAGGTGGCCGTGGTCGGTTCCGGACCCGCGGGCCTCGCCTGTGCGCAGCAACTGGCGCGCGCCGGTCACGCGGTGGCGCTGCTGGAGAAGAATGACCGCATCGGCGGATTGCTGCGTTATGGTATCCCCGACTTCAAGATGGAGAAGAGCCACATCGACCGGCGCATGCAGCAGATGCATGCCGAGGGGGTGGAGTTCCGCATGAACCAGCATGTGGGCAAAAACCTGCCGGTGAAAAAACTCCTGGACGACTACGACGCCGTGGTGCTCACCGGCGGTTCGGAGCAGCCGCGCGACCTGCCCGTGACCGGACGCGAACTCAGGGGTGTGCACTTCGCCCTGGAATTCCTGATCCAGCAGAACAAGCGCCTCGCCGGCGATACCATCCCCGCGGACGAAGCACTCATGGCCACGGGCAAACGTGTGGCGGTCATCGGTGGTGGCGATACCGGGTCGGATTGCATCGGCACCTCGATCCGCCACGGCGCCCTGTCCGTCACCCAGCTGGAAATCAATGCCAAGCCGCCGGAGCACGAGAACAAGCCGCTGGTTTGGCCAAGCTGGCCGAACAAGCTGCGTACTTCATCGTCGCAGGAAGAAATCGCGCAAGGTGGTCGCGAATGGGCCGTGGCGACCAAGGGATTCTCCGGCAAGGACGGCCGCGTCACCACGCTCAACGCGGTGCGTCTCGACTGGAAACAGGACAAGTCCGGCGCCTGGACAATGCAGGAAATCGCCGGCAGTGAGTTCGACCTCAAGGCCGATCTGGTGCTGCTCGCCATGGGCTATACCCATCCGGTGCACAGCGGCATGCTGAAAGACTTGGGCGTTACCCTCGATGGGCGCGGTAATGTGCAGGCCACAGAGCTGCGCTATCAGACCTCCGTGTCCAAGGTGTTCACCGCTGGTGATATGCGTCGCGGTCAATCCTTAGTGGTGTGGGCGATACGCGAAGGCCGCCAGGCGGCGCGCGCCGTGGACGAATTTCTCATGGGGACGTCGAGTCTGCCGCGCTAGTCCGTGCGTCGCAATTGCAATTAACGAAACACAGGAATAGCCCCAGCGCACCTCACCGTCCCTCTTTCCCAACGGGGGCGGGTTGACGGAATAACCCTGGGTGTTAAGCAAAGGAGAAGTTTGATGGCATACATTAAGTTCCAGAAAGAGCGAAGCACTACACCACAGTCCGCGTAGCGTCGGACATACCGGGAACATGTCGCCCAGGTCGGCATGTTCGTTATCATGGACAGTATTACAATGCGCCAGCGCGCGCAGCGAGACACATGTCGACATTAAAAAATGACCGTTTCCTGCGGGCCCTGTTGCGCCAGCCCGTGGATGTTACCCCTGTTTGGATCATGCGCCAGGCCGGGCGTTATCTGCCCGAGTACCGCGCGGTGCGCGAGAAGGCCGGGTCCTTCATGCAGTTGTGCACCACGCCGGAACTTGCCTGTGAAGTGACCCTGCAGCCGATACGACGCTTTGCCCTGGACGCGGCGATACTTTTTTCCGACATATTGACCATCCCCGATGCCATGGGCTTGGGTCTGCATTTCGCCGATGGCGAGGGCCCGCAGTTCGAGCGTCCGGTGCGCAGCGCCGCCGACGTGGCCAAGCTCGGTGTACCGGATCCGGAAGACCAACTGCGTTATGTGATGGACGCGGTGCGCCTCATCCGTCGCGAACTCGACGGCAAGGTGCCCCTCATCGGCTTCGCCGGCTCGCCCTGGACCATTTCGACCTACATGGTGGAGGGCCACGGCAGCAAGGACTTCGCCGCCATCAAGAAAATGATGTTCGACCAGCCGGACGTGCTGCATAAATTGCTCGATGTGGTGGCGCGCTCCGTGGCCGAATACCTCAATGCGCAGATCGCCGCCGGCGCCCAGGCAGTGATGGTGTTCGATACCTGGGGCGGCGCGCTGTCGCCGCGCGACTACCTCGAATTCTCCTTGCATTACATGCAGCAGATCGTACAACAACTGGTGCGTCAAAACGAAGGCCGGCGTGTGCCGGTGATCCTGTTCACCAAGGGCGGCGGTCAGTGGCTGGAAAAAATGGCCGCCACCGGCTGCGATGCCCTGGGCGTGGACTGGACCACCGACCTGGTGGACGCCCGTGCCCGCGTCAACGGCCGCGTGGCGCTGCAGGGAAATATGGATCCGTCAGTGCTCTATGCGCAGCCCGAGCGCATCCGTCAGGAAGTGGAGCGCGTACTCGATAGTTTCGGCCCCGGCCCCGGCCACGTGTTCAATCTGGGTCACGGCATCCACCCGGGCGTGGATCCGGAGCGGGTGAGTGTGCTGGTGGATGCGGTGCACGCGCTGAGCACTAAATTTCGCGCCACGGTGTGACGCGGGGGCAATCCCCGTTTCTGGAATGCGGGAGCTCGCTCCCGCTTTGTAAAGCGGCGGCAAGCCGCCGCACTCATAGTAACGCGCGTCTTTCAGCGGGCCAGCACCGCATCACCCGGCACAATGCGTTTCGTGATTTCGCCCTAAAGGGCAACCCGTCAGATTTGCGCGTACTATTTTCTCCTTATGCAAGCTGTTATATGGCCGGACGGAAGTGACTTGTCTTTTCTTCGGCGACGCGAGAAACTTTCAACTAACCAGGATACCCATTGTTTAGGCACTCGATATGGTGCAAGACATTCCGTTTATCGAAGAACAACTATCTGAATTTTCTGAGTCACAGGATTTATGACCCCCTAAAAAGCCCATTGCAACATGGTTTTTAGGGGGCTGAATTGGAGTTAGATACTGCGATCTAGTTCCTGGGAGCAAATTCATGCGTTGCACGATAAGGTCGCGCAGCGTCGGTTACCTTCACGTTAGGCAAATAACAAAAAGAATGAAACGGATCAAAACGAAAACGTTAGAACGCAGCTCGTACTTTGCAACCATTGCGGTTGCCGTGGTAGGGATTTGTGCGCTCCTGGTTGGTGTATATCAATTCAGCGAAACACAAAAACAGCAGCGAGAAACGCTGGAACTTGAGCGGCAGGCTAAGGCTGTTGAGTTATTCGTCAAATACAACGACCTCATGCGCGAAGCGGCGGCGCAAAAATCACGCGAGAATACGGGAGCAGTTTTTTGGCGTAACAACCTATCCATTGCTATAACCGAATCGATATGGAATTTGACCATTGGGGATTCTGGGTGGGAAAGCACAGTGAAGGGAATGTTGTTAGATCAAGACAAAATTCAAAGAATTGATGATCTCGATTGCTCCACCTACAACACTGACTTTGTAGAGTCCGCCAGACACGCGCTCAATCATGAGGTATGTGAATCGCCTAACAAATCACTCCAGCCGACGCAAAAACCGCGCGGCTGAGTTCAACCATTAGGATTGAATAACCAAGGAGAAAGGATATGCAATTTGAATGGGACGAGAGTAAACGCCAAGCCACACTCAGCGAAAGGGGGATCGATTTCATTGATGCAGCCATGGTTTGGGATGATCCGAAGCGGCAAGAGCGTATTGATAATCGAAAACACCATGGCGAAACAAGAATTCAAACCATCGGAAGGGTTCATTTCGGTATTCTGTTCGTTGTGTATACCGAGCGCGTACAGGACGATAGCCAGGAGGCAATCCGAATCATTTCTGTCAGGAAAGCGAGTAAACGTGATAGAGAAGAATATGAGAAAATGACATTTCATCTCAGGAGAATATCATGAGTAAAAATA
>JAYUFH010000407.1:0-9771 GCA_043738765.1 Pseudomonadota bacterium
CGTGTACCGACGGCGATGAGGTGAATCTGCATGCTGGTCCTGTCGTGGATGCTCGCGTCACTATACCCTTCTGGGGTTTCGGTAGGGTGGGCAATGCCCACCCTACAATGGCTCTTAGGCAGGGCACTGCACGTTACCTGTGGTTACGTTTGGGAACCGGTAATTGGATAAACTGCTCGAAGCCATTCGCGCCTGCGCCCCCTGGCTACGGCATCAGATCTCCGCCTGCCCGGCGTCCGCGGCATCGCTCCAGAGTTTTTCCAGGTTGTAGAAGTCGCGCGTCTGCGGACGCATGAGATGTACCACCACATCGCCGAAGTCGATCAACACCCAGTCCCCCGGGTCCTGTCCTTCTATGCCGATGGGTCGGCGGTTATGGGCGCGCAGCGCGTCGATGATGCGGTCTCCCATGCCGATCACATGCCGGTTCGAGGTGCCGCTGGCGATAATCATGTAGTCGGTGAAATCCGTGACTTTGCGTACGTCCAGCACGCGAACTTCCTGTCCCTTCGCATCCAATAATGTTTCGTATATCAATTTCTGCATCGCTTGTGCTTGCATCAGGCCCTCAAGTTCAGGTGGCTATATAGATGATTCTGGCAGATAAATGTCTGCACCGCCTGCGGCAACAGACCCTGGACCGACTGCCCCCGGGCCAGGGCGGACCGTATCCCGCTGGCCGAGATATTCTGCGGCTTTACCGCCAGAAAAAACAGCCGCCCTGCGGGCGATTGTGCCAGGGACCCCCCGTGGACGCACTGCCGCCCCCCGGCCCACTCGGGCAGGCCGTCCATCGCCCAGCCTGGGCGCGTCAGCACCACCAGATGGGCCAAATCGGGTATTTCGCGCCAGCGATGCCAGGTTTCCAGGCCAAGGAAGGCGTCCAGCCCAAGCACGAGACACAGGGGCCGGTCGCCCACTTCGGCGCGCAGGGATTCGAGGGTCGACACCGTGTAGGACGGCCCGCCGCGGCGGATCTCCCGGTCATCGGCGGCAAACCGGGGGAAGTCCGCCAACGCCAGCTGCAGCATGCACAACCGCTGATCGGCGCTGGCCACGGGCACGGGACGGTGCGGCGGTAACGCCGAGGGGATGAAGCGGATCTCGTCCAGGGACAGAGCGTCCAGCACTTCCTCAGCCGGGCGCAAATGGCCGTAGTGGATCGGGTCGAAGGTGCCGCCAAAAATGCCGAGGGGGCGCATGTGCAAATAGTTGTCCACGAACCAGAGGGCTGGATTATCCCGGTGCGGTCCGCTTGGCGTCAAATTTAGTTCTTTGGCGCCGCAAGAAAAATACGCGCGCCTCGAAGCAACGCTGCATCAACGCCAGCCTTGAAGGTGATATCGCCTATTTGTGACTGCCCTTGGCGTCCGGGAACCACCGGCACTGACGTTCAACCGCATTCAGGCCAGACGTCTTGCACGCTAATCAGACAGAAATGCTTCGATCTCCCGCTCGGTATAACGTGGTGTGATGTGCTGTGGGCAGTTCCAGTCAAACGCCTCTACTGTCAGCACGATGCCACGCTGCACCTCGGCACGATAATCCGCCACCTCCAGCTGCGCGATCAGTTGCGGGTTCTCCTGTGGCAGAACGATCTTCGCCCGCGCCCAGATCTTCAAGCGTCGGCGATTGGGGTAATCCATCAATATCATGGCTACCCGGTCGTTACCCGCGAGATTTCCCAGACTGATGTACTGAACATTGCCGCGGAAATCCGCGTAGCCGATGGTCTTGCTGTCCAGGACGCGCAGGAACCCCGCCGGCCCACCGCGGAACTGGACATAGGGCCAGCCGTTCTCCCCCACCGTGGCCTGATAAAAACTGTCGCGCGCCTGGATAAAGGCGATCTCCTTCGCGCTCAATTCATCATGCCGGTTGGCGATCTCTTCGAGTGCGCGATTTGCCGCGCGCGCGTGATTCTGTTCCTGTGCCGCCTTCACCTTGGCGGTAAAAACCAATTCAGTGAATTTTCTACCCATGTTGCCTCCTGGAAAAATACCGTTGCCCGCTCGCTCCAACATAACGGCGAGCGCGCAACGGTAAGCGGCGCTCGCTTCGTCTTTGTCATCAGGCTGACCACCGGAAAATCAATCTCGACACGCGATGCCTTGGCCAACAAATTGGTCAGGGAGTGCAGCGCGAAGGGATCAAGAGAGTATTCTCAGCCGTTGTAGGGTGGGCATCGCCCACCGCACGGGGCGTCGGTAATCTTCCGCTGGTGGGCGATGCCCACGTCTACCGGAGCTGAGGTGGTGGTAGCTGCGTGGGCGGCATAATGGAGTGCGGGAGCTTGATGTCGATAACAGTATCTACAGAACTTATCGGTTGGCCGCGATACGGAAAGACTTGTTGGACGGAGTACTAGGTTCGTATATGACCATCCCCGAGCACGATGTACTTCTGCGAGGTCAGCCCTTCCAACCCCACCGGTCCGCGCACGTGCAGTTTGTCGGTGCTGATGCCGATCTCTGCACCCAAGCCGTATTCAAAGCCGTCGGCAAAACGCGTCGAGGCATTGACCATGACGGAGCTGGCATCGATCTCCCGCAGAAAGCGACGGGCGCGAGTGAGGTCTTCGGTCATGATGGACTCGGTATGGTTGGAGCCGTGCCGCTGGATGTGGTCGATGGCGTCGTCCAACCCCTGCACCACACGCACCGACAAAATCGGCGCCAGGTATTCCGTATCCCAGTCCTCCTCCGTCGCCGCCTTGATGCCCGGCAGCAGGTTGCGAGTGTGCTCACAGCCGCGCAGCTCCACACCCTTCTCCTGGTACATCTGACCGAGGCGCGGCAAGACCTGAGTAACGATGCCCTCGGCCACCAGCAGGGTCTCCATGGTGTTGCAGGTGCCGTAGCGCTGGGTCTTGGCGTTGAACGCCACGCGGATGGATTTTTCCACGTCCGCGCGATCGTCGATGTAGACATGGCAGATGCCGTGCAGATGTTTGATCACCGGCACGCTCGCCTCATGGCTGATACGCTCGATCAAACTCTTGCCGCCGCGCGGCACGATCACATCCACATACTGCTTCATGGTGATGAGATGACCGACCGCGGCGCGATCGGTGGTGGCGATCACCTGCACCGCATCCGCCGGCAGGCCCGCCGCGGTCAGCCCGGACAGGATGCAGGCGGCGATGGCCTGATTGGAGTGTTGTGCCTCGGAGCCGCCGCGCAGAATGGCGGCGTTACCGGACTTCAGACACAGGCCGGCGGCGTCGGCAGTAACGTTGGGGCGCGACTCATAGATGATGCCGATCACCCCCAGGGGTACACGCATTTTGCCCACTTGAATGCCGGAAGGCCGGTAATTAAGGTCGGTGATTTCACCCACCGGGTCCGGCAGGGCGGCGATGTCGCGCAGGCCCTGGGCCATGGCGCGGATGCGCTCGGCGTTCAACGCCAGGCGATCGAGCAGGGCCGCGTCCAATCCGTGTTTGGCGCCGGCGTCCAAGTCTTTCTTATTGGCCTCGATGAGCCGCTCCTGCGCCTGATCGATGTGATCGGCCATGGCCAGGAGTGCGCGGTTCTTGTCGGCGGTGGACGCGCTGCTCACACGCCGCGCGGCGGCGCGCGCGCGCTGTCCGACGTCGGTCATGTACTGTTGGACATCACTACCGGTCTGCGGCTGGGATGCGGTCTTCATAGTCTATGCTCCGAATTTACACTAGCGGCGGTCGATGGTCGTGGCGAGGGGCCGGATGCCACACACTGCCAGCGCCAAGGCCTCCAGTTCCTGCCACACGTCACCCTGCGCCCGCCCCTTCAGCACGCGGTCGATGCGTGCGGCGCGCACCAACAAGGCCAACCAGTGCGCAGGACGTAAACGACGCAGCGCCTGGGTCACCAACGATTTGCGATTGGACCACACGCGGTTCGCCTGGAAAACGCTGGCCTCTGCCCGGCCCTCCGCCAGTTGCGATGAAATTTGCGCCATGGCGCGCAACTCCCGTCCCAAGGCCCAAAGCACCAGTATCGGCTCAACCCCTTCGGCGCGCAAGCTGGCGAGCATGCGCGCGGCCGCGGCCGCCTGCCCTTGTAAACAGGCATCCACCAGACCGTACACGTTAAAGCGCGCATTGTCCGACAGACTCTCCTCCACATCCACCAGGCGCACGCGGCCGTCCTCGGCTAACAGAACAAGCTTGTCGATCTCCTGGGCCGCCGCCAGGAGATTACCCTCCAGGCGATAGGCCAGCAGCTCCACCACTCCCGGTTCCGGTTGCAGTTTGCGGGCACTCAAGCGCGTCGCTATCCAGGTGGGCAGGCGCGCCGCTTCCAGCGGCCAGACGGCGACAGTCACACCGGCCTCGTCCAGGGCCTTGGCCCAGGCGCTCTCGCGTCCGGCCTTGTCGAGTTTGCCGGCGACCACCAGTAACAACGTGTCGGTCGCCGGCTGTTGCGCCAACTGCACCAGCAGCTTGGCCCCCGTGTCCCCGGGTTTGCCGCCGGGGAGTCTTAACTCCAGTAACCGCCGTTCGGCGAACAACGACATGGCCTGGGTCGAGGCATACAGATCGTTCCAGTCAAATCCGCTTTCCACCGTATGCAAGCTGCGTTCGCTGAACCCCAGTTCCTGCGCGCGCCGGCGGATGGCGCTGCAACACTCATCCACCAGCAGCGGCTCGTCGCCGTAGACCAGATACACCGGCGCCAGGTTGGCGTCGGCAATATTCGCCAGATGGCTGGACAGACGTTCAGGATCGATGCGCATCGGTCGTCACACCCTCGGCGTCAGGTTGGCCAGGCGTCGCAATATCTGCTGCACCGCGTCGCGTCGCATCTCCTGCCGCAGGAATTCATCTTCCCGCGCCTTGGCCAGCACGTTCAGTTTGTCGAAGGTGTATTCACGTTGCAGCTTGATGACCTGCGATGGCAACAGGACCTTGCCGTCGGCCGCGTTCAGGGAAAAGGTCACGCTGTAATTCAACAGGTAGTCGCTCACCTTGCCGGTGATGTCGATAGCCTGCACTTGACTCGATATATGTTCGTCGGACAGGGTCAAGGTCGCTACGGACGCGTCGATATCCTCCACCAAACGAATGCCGGCCCGCCCTTTCAGGGCATTGCGCATCTCCACCGTTAGCGGGGCGTAGGCCGGCGCACTGAGGCGCAACGTCGCCAGGGACGCCGGCAGCTTGGCGGACTGCTGACCGTACAAATGGAAACCACAAGCGTTGAGCAACAGACAGCCTATGAGGATCGCCATGCATCGGCGCCTCAACCGGCTAGCCTCGATAGACATAGCGCAGGCGCTCATGCATCCACCACCACGATGTTCACCAGCTTGCCGGGAACCACAATTATTTTCTTGATGGTCTTGCCCTCGATGTGACGGGTGACATTCTCGTCCGCCAGGGCGATGGTTTGCACTTCTTCGTGGCTCGCGCTGGCGGGCACCTGGGTGCGTGCACGCAGCTTGCCATTGACCTGCACCACCATCTCGATGACATCACGCACCAGGGCGCGCGCGTCCGGTTGTGGCCAGGGGGCGTCGATCACCGCGACACTGGAACCCAGACCCACCTTCTGCCACACACCATGGGCGATATGCGGCACCACCGGCGACAACAAGCGCACCAGGATGTCCACCGCTTCAAAGAGAATTGCAGAATTGCCCGGCACCTGCGGATGGGCGTCTTCCAATACGGGCAGCTGCCCGAGGCTGTTGACCATCTTCATGCAGGCAGCCACCACGGTATTGAACTGGTATTTGTCAAAATCCCGATTGGCCTGTTCCAAGAGGGCGTGGATATCGCCACGCAGCTTGCGCTGATCCGGGCTTAGGGACTGCCAGGCAAAACCCTCCACCAGACGGCGACGTGCCGCTGCATCCGGATAAAGCGGCGACTGATATTCCACCTTGTTGCCGAGCTCCCACAGGCGCTTGATAAAACGAAACGCCCCCTCGACACCGGCATCGGACCACTCCAGCGTCTGCTCCGGGGGTGCCGCGAACATCATGAACAGGCGTGCGGTATCCGCGCCGTATTGGGCAATCAGATCCGTCGGGTCGACGCCGTTGTTCTTCGACTTCGACATGGTCTCGATGCCGCCCACGGTCACTGGTTGGCCGTCGGCCTTGAGAGTGGCCGCCACGGTGCGGCCCTTGCTGTCGCGTTCGATGGCGACCTCGGTGGGGAAAAAATAGTCTTTCCTGCCATCGACGTGCACGCGGAAAAAAGTCTCGGCCAGCACCATGCCCTGGGACAGCAGGCGGGTAAACGGCTCGTCGGTGTCCGCCAGGCCTTCGTCGCGCATGAGCTTGTGGAAGAAACGCGCGTACAGCAGATGCAGGATGGCGTGTTCGATGCCACCGATGTATTGATCCACCGGCATCCAGTAATTGGTTTCGGCATCCACCATGGCATGGTCACTGCGCCCGCTCGCGAAACGCGCGTAATACCAGGAGGAATCCACGAAGGTGTCCATGGTGTCGGTTTCACGTTCGGCATCCTTGCCGCACTTCGGACACGTGCAATTCACGAAATCGGCGCGCTTCTTGAGCGGGTTGCCGGAGCCGTCTGGCACGCAGTCTTCCGGCAGCACCACCGGCAGGTCCTTATCCGGCACCGGCACGTCGCCGCAGGCGGCGCAATGAATAATCGGGATGGGACAGCCCCAATAGCGCTGGCGCGAGATGCCCCAGTCGCGCAGGCGCCACATGACCTGTTTGTCGCCGAAGCCCTTGGCCTTGAGGTCGGCGGCGATGGCGTCAACGGCAACTTCATAACTCATACCGTCGTACCTGTCGGAATTTACACAGACGCCGTTCTTCGTATCGTACCAGTTACGCCATTGCTTGAGATCAAAGGTAGCAACTTCTCGGAGCTCCTCTCCTGTATGAGCGTCTCGCAACTCACGATGAACAATCTGTCCAGTCGATACCTCGGGATATTCCCAAGCAACGACCTCGCTTCTAGGAGCAATCACCTGCCTGATCGGAAGTCCATACTGCTTCGCGAAATGAAAATCGCGCTCATCATGCGCCGGCACCGCCATGACCGCGCCCTCGCCATAACCCATGAGCACGTAATTGCCGACCCACACCGGGATCGGCTCGCCGGTGAGCGGGTGCGTCACGCTCAGGCCGGTGGCCATACCCTTCTTTTCCAGGGTGGCGATGTCCGCCTCCATGACCGAGCCGCGCTTGCACTCATCGATAAAGGCCGCGAGCTTCGGGTTGTTCCGGGCGGCATGGGTGGCCAGCGGATGCTCGGCGGCGACAGCGCAGAAGGTGACGCCCATGATGGTATCGGCGCGGGTGGTGAACACCCAGAGGAGGGCCTCGTCCCCACCGCCCTCACCCTCATTCCCTCTCCCGGAGGGAGAGGGAGGCGAGCCGAGCGCGCTGCGCGCGACGCTGTTCACTCGAAAAGCAAACCGCACGCCGACACTCTTGCCGATCCAGTTGGCCTGCATGACACGCACCCGCTCCGGCCAGTCGGTGAGCTGGTCGAGATCGCCCAGCAACTCCTCGGCGTACTGCGTGATGGCGAGGTAATACATGGGTATCTCGCGTTTCTCCACCACCGCACCGGTGCGCCAGCCGCGGCCGTCGATCACCTGCTCGTTGGCGAGCACGGTCTGGTCCACCGGATCCCAGTTCACGGAGCCGGTCTTCTTGTAGGCGATGCCCTTTTCCAGCATGCGCAGGAACAACCACTGGTTCCACTTGTAGTAGTCGGGCTGGCAGGTGGCGAGTTCGCGGGTCCAGTCGATGGCAAGGCCCAGGGACCGGAGCTGCTTCTTCATGTAGGCGATGTTGTCGTAAGTCCACTGCGCCGGCGCAACTTTATTTTTCATCGCAGCGTTTTCCGCCGGCAGGCCGAAGGCGTCCCACCCCATGGGCTGCAGCACATTCTTTCCCTGCATACGCTGGAAGCGCGCGATCACGTCGCCGATGGTGTAGTTGCGCACATGGCCCATGTGCAGTTTTCCCGAGGGATAGGGGAACATGGACAGGCAATAGAATTTTTCCCGCGCGGGATCTTCCAGCGCCTTGAAACACTTGTTCTTTTCCCAATATTCCTGGGCGGCTTGTTCGATTTTATTCGGGTGGTAATGCGAGTCCATGGGTGATCATCGGGCGGCGTTGAAAGCGCAAGCATACCGTAAATACGCAGGCGGCGGCTATCCTTCACCGTGCCATGGAGTGCGGCGGCTTGCCGCCGCTTTACAAATTTGTCGCGGCGTTTTTCGTGCTGGCTCCGGTGGTGGCCAAGCTCATCTCCGTGATCATCAAGCGCTTCGACGCGAAGAGCGAGATCCCGGGGTTGATTCCCACCACCATCGTGTCCCTGGTGCTGTTCTTCGCCTGGCTGGTCCACGCCATCGGCGTACCGGAACTGCTCGGCGGCTTCGCCGCCGGCCTGGCGCTGTCGCGGCGCTTTTTCCTGCCCCTGGGCGCGGCCCTGCAAACCGGCGATGGCTTCGCGCACCGCATCGAAGACCAGATGAAGCCCATCGTGCATTTGTTCACGCCGATTTTTTTCGTCATGGTCGGCCTTTCCCTCAGCCTGCGCAGCATCGAGTGGTCGTCGCCGTTCATCTGGGTGTTTTCCCTGGCGTTATTGGCGGCGGCCATCGCCGGCAAGCTGATCGGCGCGTGGCTGGTCAGGGAATCCTGGAGCGCACGCTGGGCCATCGGCCTGGCCATGATCCCGCGCGGTGAGGTGGGCCTGATCTTCGCCGAGCTGGGACGGGTGGCGGGAATCTTCAACAGCGAAATCTACGCCGGGATGGTATTGGTTATTGCATTGACGACGCTGTTGCCGCCTTTCGTTATGCGCTGGTTCTATGGACATGACCGGCGTATGGCGGTGCAGGAGGCGGACCGAGCAGTGCGCAGCATCCTAAACTAGGGGCTTTGAAATGCGGCGGCTTGCCGCTGCTTTAACCAAAGCGGGAGCAAGCTCCCGCACTCCATATGAACTTGCTTAAAGCGAGGATGTAGGATTGGCATCGTCCACCGCACCACGGCCACCGACGCTCCTGCCGGTGGGCGATGCCCACCCTACCCAACTGGTGATTACGCTGGCCGCCCTGTTACCACCCTTCGCGATGCGCTGGCTCTATGGGCGGTATGGACGGCGCAGCAGACGGCCTGAGCTACACGCGATATCCTAACCACGGCTGCGGCCTGTACTATAAAATAAGAATTACATAAATCGTGAGCGTCTTTGGAGTGCGACGGAAAACTGCCGCACTCCCGCCGACGCTTATTTGGCAGGGGACTTCGCATTGTATTTCTTCAGGACTTCCGCCGTCATGTCCATTCCTTCCTCCGAATACAGCACGGACATCTCGGTCTTTTCCAGCACCAGGGTGACCTTCTGCGCTTTCGCGACATCGGCGATGATCGCGCGGATGTCCTTCAAGGCCTTGCTGGTGAACGCACCCTCTCTCTGCCGGAATTCTTCTTGTGTCTCGTTGACGCTGTTATTCAGCGCCCGGACCTTATCCTGCAGATCGCGCTGCTTGCTCTGCTTCTGCGCCTCGCTATAGGTCAGTTGATCCTTTTCATAAGCCTCTTTCAGGGCCTGCAATTTCTTTCCCTCCGCCTCGAACGTGCTCTGCTTTTCCTTACCCTCTTTTTCCGCGGCGGCCTGGAACTGCTTGCCCGCGTTGCTTTCGACCAATACCTGGCGCACGTCCACATAGCCGACCTTCAACTTCTCTTCCGCGCCGGCGCTGATGGAAATGGCCAGACCGGCCAGCAATACAACTGCTAACATCTTCTTCATTGGTTTCTCCTGAAAAAATA